>CAJOJI010000044.1 GCA_905234715.1 uncultured Saccharofermentans sp. | reverse complement strand
CCCAGTGTCAGGAAGCCGAGGATATACCATCCCATAAGGCTCATGAACAACGCAAAGAACTTTCTCTTGTTGCCCTTCATCATTCTCCAGGAAAGCTGCAAAGCCTCAACAGGCCTTACATCCGGATTCTCGGCAATGATGTACGGGACCAGGATAAGTCCGCAGTGAATGACCGGGAAAAGGACGATCGTCGACATTCCGAAGAGTTCAAGCACGGTCTTAAGCGCCATGACCATAGAAGCTCTTGTCCACCGCTTAACTCTTATCAGGTACAGATATCTGGAGAAAGGAACCTTTTCGTAGGTACGGCCTTCAAGGAAGATCCTTCGGCTCGCAGCAATATATACGTTGCGGACAAAGATCCAGATGAAGCCCGCAAACAGCAAAAGGAACGTTGCTATCAATATCTGGGCGATACTCTCAGAACCCGCATACTGGACGATTACCGAATATATATTTGAAATAATGGTATCTTCGATTACATAGTTAATAAGCTGATTTAAGATTCCCCTTGTTCTGCCGAACACCGCATTGACGCGTTCGTCCTCAAAACTCTTGTTGTACAGAGCCTCTTCAACACCGTAATAAATGGAACCCGCATCCTGGTCGATCGTGGTGTAAGTGTTTTCGAAGCGCTTGATATGCTGAACACCGGTAAACTCATATACGGCTTCAACCGCGTCTGTTATAACCTGCTTTCTTATGCCGATGAGCGTATCAGAAGTAAGGAACTCCGTATGGAATATCAAAGCCAAAAGGCATGCAACGACATACATCAGATAATGATGCTTGAAGTTCTTTCTGGCTTCGCGCTTGAGTTCTTTACGCGAGAAAACGAATTTTCCGTTGCCCGGCTCCAGAGTAACCCACCCCCGTTCCGGCAATATTCTAACAAAAAAACTGCGCAAATCTCAATCGTTTGCGCAGTTCTAAACTCAAAAACTTTAAGTTATTTTCAAATTAATCCAAATGACGGATCACATGCAGGTATATCCGCCGTCAACAGGGAGATTAACACCTGTTACATATGTTGTTGCGGGAGAAGCGAGGAAGCATACTGCTGTATCGAGCTCACCGTCGTTGCCGTATCTCTCGAGAGGGATCATTGTTCTTGCATTAGCCTGGAAGAACTCGGAATCGAGTGTCTCCTTTGTAAGAGGGCTGTAGAAGTAACCGGGGCAGATAGAGTTAACTGTAATGCCGTACTTACCCCACTCGGAAGCGAGAGCTCTTGTAAGGTTAACAACACCGCCCTTTGCTGCATGGTAAGGAGATGCGGGTGCAACCTTGTTTCCTACGAGACCGTACATTGAAGCAATGTTGATGACTCTGCCGAACTTAGCGGGGATCATTGCCTTCTTAGCGATTGCTCTTGCCATTCTGAATGAACCGAAGAGGTCGATGTCGATCTCATTCATAAACTGTTCGTCAGTAATGTCTTCTGCGGGAGCAACTGCACCTGTGCCTGCGTTGTTAACGAGGATGTCGATCCTGCCCATCTTTGCGAGGATCTCATCTGTAGCAGCGTCAACTGCTGCCGTATCTGTTATATCGAGCTTAACTGCAAGTGTCTTAACGCCGTATGTCTTCTCGATATCAGCGCAAACTTCGTCAAGCAGGTTCTGGCGGCGAGCGATGGCTACGATATCACAACCCTGATTTGCAAGAGCCTTTGCCATCTGAACACCGAGTCCTGTTGAGCAACCTGTAATAACTGCTACTCTACCAGTTAAATCAAAAATGTTAGCCATAACTATTCCACCTTATCTTAGTATTTTTGGCCGGAGCTTTCTAACTCCACAGAAATTATACAAAAGCACCCGTGCCACATTAAATCAAAAGCCTTTGCGTTTTCGAGCATTTTCGACTGTTCCTGTGTTGTTTCCATTAACTTTTAATCTCGTTTGCAAATATACCCTCAGTAATGATTTTCAATTCACCTCCGAAAAGGCGAACCTTCTGCAAAATGGTATAATGACTTTACTCACTATAAAATTCAGCAGGAGGATCATTACAATGAAGTTTTTTAAAGGCAAGTGCGGAACAGTAGTAACCAAGCTTTTCGAGACCGAATGTGAAGGCGGTCCTCTTGAGGAACTCATTCCCAACACCACTGATGCTGCAGGCGAAAAGCACGTACCTGTAATCAGCATCAACGGTCAGGAAGTAACGGTCAAAGTCGGCGAAGTAGCTCATCCCATGATGGATGCACATTATATTACTTTCATCGCTCTCGAGACCGATAAGGGTGCTGTCATAAGACAGCTCAAGCCTGAGCAGGAGCCTGTTGCCGTATTCACGATCGGCGCTGACGAGAAGGTCATTGCCGCATACGAGTACTGCAATCTCCACGGTCTCTGGAAGGCAGAAGCATAAAACAGATTTAACGGGATAATATGGAAAACAGGCAACTTACGGACAAAAGCAAACTTACAAAACTCGAACTGATATTTTTGATCTTAACGGCGGTAGTCACGATTACCGCCGTGTCTGCCTGTTCTCCGCTTTACCCTTACAATCCCTGGGATGACGTAAACGTTTTCTTTGATCTGGGACGCGGCATTATCCACGGCAAAGTCCCTTACAGGGATCTTTTCGACCACAAGGGGCCTCTTCTTCACTTCATATATGCTTTGGGAGCACTGATCTCCGAGCGTTCATTTACCGGTATCTGGATAATCGAGTGCATCGCGGCTTCCGTTTATGCGGTTTTCTCCTGGAAGATCGTTAAGCTCTTTGCAGACGTACAAAAGCACAATATAGTTCTGATGGTGCTTTTTACAGGCATTATCTATTCTTTGGGCATCTTCAACTTCGGAGGCAATGCCGAAGAACTCTGTTTCCCTGTTATTACGGTAATCCTTTACTTCGGACTCAGATCTATCGTTAACGGCGACGGGCTTCCGGAAAACAACGAAGCCGGTATCTGCGGCGTATTAACAGGCGTCCTGTTCTGGATCAAGTATTCTTTCCTTGGGTTTGTTTTAGGTTTTTGTATTTATATTGTTATTGTTTCAATACAGCGCAAAGATATTAAAAGGCTCTGGTCACTGGTATGGCGCTTTATCACCGGATTTATTATCCTTTCAATCCCGGTCATTGCTTATTTCCTGATCAATAATTCCATCTCCTATCTTTGGGATGCTTATTTCCGTGTTAATCTGTTCTTGTATCACGAGACGTCAACTTCGGGTTGGGCAAGTATACCTGTCATCAAGAACATATTTATTCCTATCGGGTGCACGATATTCACGATCAAAACGGACATTGCCTTTGGCGGATTAATGCTCTTTTCTGCTCTGTCCGCTTTTTTTATCGAGAAAAAACTCCGAAGGAAAACACTTGCTCTGCTCATCATCTCATTTATATGTGCCGAATGTCTGATCTTCTCTAAGAGCACTTTTGTTTACTATTACGGTTATATTTTGTGCTACGGTTTCTGCATGGGCCTGATACCCTGCGTAATTCTCATGAACAAACTCTCGGCAATGTACAAGAAAGACACACGTTTCATACCCTTGGTTTTATCTGTTGTTTTGGTAGCTCTCTACGGTTTTTCTATAATTAATTCAAAAAACATGTATCTCATCTTTAAGTCAAGAGATATCCTTCTGCAATTCCAGGCCGCTGAAATAATCAACGATACGCCTGACGCAAAGGTCCTGGTTTATGACACCATTGACAGCGGTTATTACACAGCAGCCGGTATCTTACCGGCGAACAGATATTTCTGTTATCTGAACATAGAAGAAAACTATCCCGAGATATTGGAAGAACAGGACCGTTTGATCGAGGAAGGATATTTCGACTACATTATCGTCAGCTATTTCTTTGAAGAAGACTGGGATAATTATGAGTATGAAGGAGAAGTGACCGGCCCTTATGTAAATTACAACCGCAATTCGGTTTATGAAGGTTATAAAATATATAAAAGAGTACAGGGATAATTCATGGGAAAAACTTCACTTAAAGACAATAACAAGCTTACAAGGAACGAACTGATCATCCTTTGGGCCGCAGCTGCTGTTACGATGACCTTCGTATCAACCTGTTCACCTCTGTATCCTTTTAACCCCTGGGATGATGCAAACTGCTTTTTTACCATAGGACGCGGAATGGTCAATGGCAGGATCTTGTATAAAGACCTGTTCGATCACAAGGGTCCTCTCCTTTATTTCGTATATGCCTTAACTGCTCTTATTTCAAGCAAGTCGTTTATCGGTGCATGGATCGTCGAGATCATAGCAGCAGGATTCTTTGCGGTATATTCCTGGAAAACTGTCAAACTGTTTACAACACCTTCTAAAAATGCCATATTCCTCATGCCTTTATTCATCGGAATCGTTTATACATCCAAGATGTTCAACTTTGGCGGAAATGCGGAAGAACTCTGTTTCCCCCTTATCACTGTAGCTTTATATAAAGGTCTCAGAGCGATCGTTAAGGGAGACGGGCTGCCTGAAAATGCAGATGCCCTGATATGCGGAATAATCACGGGCGCGCTTTTCTGGGTGAAATATACCTTCGTAGGCTTTTTTGCCGGCTTCTGTCTTTACATTATTGTTTTTGCAATAAAGCAAAAAGCATTTCCAAAACTGTGGTCTCTTATCTGGAGATTCGTTGCGGGAATAGTAATCATTTCCATACCTGTATTCCTATATTTCATTTTCACCAATTCTCTAAAGTTTCTTTTTGAATCCTATTTCTACGACAACATGTCGTTCTATCTTATAAAGGGCGAATCAAATCCGGCCACCGGAATACCTGTTATCGAAAACATCGTTGTAACAGGCAGCTGTCTCTTGAAATCCTCTCTAACTTATTCCGGTTTTGGAACATTGCTGGTCCTGTCTCTCGCTTCATTATTCTTTATAGAAAAATCCCACAGACTTAAGACTGCAATTCTTTTATTATCTGCAATTACTATTTCTGCAGGATTCGTTTTCTCAAGACCCGTATACATTTACTATTACGGATACATCTTATGTTATTGCTTCTGTATGGCTCTTATCCCCACCGTTAAGCTGTTCAACCTGATTGAAAAAGGAGCCGCTAAGAATCTCTCAAGATTAAAAGGACTCGTTTTTGTTGTTCCGCTGATTACATATGGAATTACCATCTTTATGTGTAAGAACATGTATCTCATCTTCAAGCCAAAAGATTTTCTTGCCCAGTTCAGAATGGCCGAAACGATCAACCAGACTGAAGATGCTAAAATACTGACTTACGACACAATGGATGCCGGCTTCTACACAGCTGCCGGACTTCTTCCCTGCAACAGATATTTCGGTCCCGGTAAAAACCATTAAAGAGGAAAAAGACAGGTTAATAGAAGAGGGCTATTTCGATTACATAGTCACCTCTTATATGTTTGAACCGGATTGGGATAACTACGAACTGGTACAGGAAGAAGCCGATCTTTATATCGACTATACAGGCGAGGCCATCCTTGACGGCCACAAACTCTACAAGAGAATCTGAAAAAGAATTTATACCACCTGGAAGATATAGAACTTAAGATAGTCAGTCTCAGGAACATTCCAAAGGATAGGATGGTCGGGAGCCTGGGTTCTTGCTTCGATCTGTCTTAAGCTTACGCTTGCATCCCTTGCAGCAGATGCGAGCATCTTTCTGAACAACTCATCCGTCATGAAATGAGAGCATGAGCATGTTGCAAGATAACCGCCTCTCGGGAGCAGTTTCATAGCCTTAAGATTTATCTCCTTATATCCTCTTCCCGCTGAATCCACAGTCTCTCTCGACTTCGTAAATGCCGGCGGATCAAGAATGATGTAATCGTATCTGTGATCTTTTTCAGCTGCCATGTTTGTCAGGAGTTCGAAAACATCTTCGCAGACATAATCGATCTTATCCTGAAGACCGTTCCTTACTGCGTTCTCTTTAGCCATCTCTACGGCCTGTGAAGATATGTCGACACTCGTTACATGCTTCGCACCGTTATAAGCGCAATTAAGGCCGAATGAACCAGTATGGGTAAAACAGTCAAGAACCGTTTTGTCTTTTGCGATCTTGGCAGCAGCGGCTCTGTTGTATTTCTGATCAAGGAAGAATCCTGTCTTCTGCCCGTTCTCGACATCGACTGAATACTTTATGCCGTTCTCGACGATCTCTGTAATGCAGGAAAAATCCCTGCCGCCGTACCAGCCTTTGCCTAACTCAAGACCTTCCTTGCTTCTCAGAGCAAGATCGTTTCTCTCGTAGATTCCCTTAAGCGGTTCGCCGGTCTCTTCAAAAACGGTCATAATCGCTTCGTAAATTACAGCTTTATTCAACTCTATGCCGAGACATGCAATCTGAGTAACGGCAATATCACCGTATCTGTCACACGTAAATCCCGGCATCTGGTCAGCTTCCCCGTGAATGATCCTGCAGCACTTGAAGTCATCACCTGGCATAACAGTCTTACGGTACTGGACGGCATAGAGGATACGCCTGTACCAGAACTTCTGATCGAATACGTCATTACTGTTGCGCGAGATGATCCTTACAGCGATCTTGGAGTTGGAATTATAAAAACCTGCTCCCTGCCAGCTGGATCCTTCAAAGCAATCGACAATACAACCGTCCGTAATATCACCTTCGGACGATTTAATCTCGTCTCCGTATACCCACGGATGTCCGTTCTTCAAAGACCTTGCAGCCTTTGATGTTATGCTGAGTTTGGGGAAAGCTCTTTCTGACTTCATATTACCTTTGCCGGTCCCTTATCAAGCCCACGGATCCTGTGATTTGGGTGCTCTGATCATGGCAAGAAGCATCTGGTCTTCGATAAACCACTGATTGGTGGACACCTTGTGACGGAGAAGGATGTGGCGCTTTGTGTCAGCTCCGGAAGATGAGATGAATATCTTCATTCTTCCGTCCAATTCCTGCTCATATCCTCTCTCTGTCTCAACCGTATAAGGCATTGAAGGAGTGTAGTCATTTTCAGGAGATGTTCCGTTGAAGAAAGAACGGACGACATGTTCGCCGTCAGCCATCCTGTCTGCAAGGAACTGCTTCTCATATGTGGATAATCCGTAAGGTCCCTTAAGGAATTCAAGCATCTGATATGTCTCTTCTTTATTTACGTTGTAATGCATCATTACGGCAAGAAAGAGAGCTGCACCGTATTCAGGCTCATTGAGAGATGCCTGAGGCATAGCCATTAGTTCTTCAAGATTTGCAGGAAGCTTATCGAAAGTGATTGTCATAGGATCATCCTCCATATTCTTTGTCAGGGTTATCCCCGTTAGAAGATTATAACATTAAGACCGGGCATTCGCTTATGCCCGGTCCTGTTCATACGGAGATTCCCATCAAATCAAACAGCACTGCGCTTTTCTGAAGGGATATCATAAACTGTAATGACGGTGCCGAAGTCTTCAACGATCTTCTTTACCTTATCGCTGCCCATACCGTAATTGCTGCATACGTAATTGACTGACATATGCTCGTTGCAACGGAGGATAACGACACAGGCATTCTCGATGCTGGTCTTCATGAGAGAATCGATCTTCTCCCAGAATGTGCCTGTGCAGACGGTACTCTCCACCGATCTGGTATCTACAGGAAGGAGCTTGATGCCGAGATTGTCCCTGTAATATGTGCTGACAAGCTCGCAAGCCTTGCGCACATATCTTCTAATGGTTCTGTGGGTATAGTAAGTCTCCTTTGCCAGCTTCTGCTCTGAATCCCTGGACTCGAGATAAGCGACCGCAACGTCATACTCATAGTCCTTCATATTGCTAGCGGCATACGCAAGGGCATTATAAATATTCTCCCTGATACACGCATATGTTACCGCGTAGTCAGTATATCCGTTATCAGCAAGCTTCCTTACTGCCTTGTCGATCATGTTTGGCCTTCTGAAAATGTCTTTTACCGTACAACTAAATTCGATCATAAAAATACTCCTAAATGCAGTCAATGTCTGTTACAATAATAGAACAAACATTCGTTTTTCTTTTGAGGTAATGATACCACCTCTTCAGTCGGAAGTAAATACATAATTATCGAACGAAAAATCAATATATTGTGGTTTGACATTATTTACCACTTGATTTATCTCTATATCATAATTTCTCTTATAATATATTATATATAGTTAACAAATTGTTCTTACTAATGTCCCCTCTAATTTATCTTTTCGGTTTCCACATATGATAAAATAACCTTGATAAATCAATATTCGAGGGCCGTATGAGGATACAGTATCTGTCTGAACTGGTTGTAATATCCTTAATATTGGTGGCAATGATAATTGCTACGATATTCAAACGGAGAAAATTCCTAGAGAAAACTGCTTCCAGCCTTTTCAACGTTCTTCTTTCAATAGTTATCCCTCTTGCGGGTAATTTCCTTGCATTATTTACCGATGTCGATTTCATAGCCGAAGCCGGATATACGGTCATGTTTCTCGGTGATTGTTTCCTGTTCTTTAATCTAATGGTCTTTGTTATGGATTACTGCGGGATACGGTTTAAGCGTTCTCCTGTTCATATAATCTCCATTGTGCTTCTGTCACTGATCTCTTTATCTGTTCTTGCAAACCCCATATTCCATCACATGTTTACGATAAGGCGGATCACACTTTCCGAAAGCATTTCCTATTACGGGCTCGAAAACGGCTGGTTAAGGCTTTTGTGTTTCTGCCTGCTTGAAGCATATCTTGTCCTCATGATCGCCATCCTGATCGATAAGTGCTTAAAAACCTCCTCCGCTTATCACGAACGCTATATTGTCGTAATGATCGCCATTTTCACATGCATGGGATTCATGTTTACACAATTCTCCGACAGGCCCGTAAACAAGTCTCTTATCGGTTACATCATCTGCGGATTCCTTTTATACATATTCACATTCATTTATAAACCGATATTCATTCGCAGAAAGCTTGCCGACTCCGTTGTCGAAAACCATATTGACGGCATCGTTTTCTATGATACTGACGTTAACGCTCTTTATGCCAATGACAAAGCTTATGAGATCCTTCAGATCAAGTCCGGCAATCCCGAGAACTGCACAGATAAACTGATCGATGTAATGGGCGGCGGTGACCTTGGTGTTGACTTTGACATCTCCGCACAGTTCAAAAACGAAAATGATGATGATTACACTTACGTCAGTATCACTCACCGTTTGATGAAAGATAAAAGAAATCTCGATGTCGGCTCATTCTTCTCTATCCATGACGATACAGAACTGGTCAAGCAGAATGAGGAAAGAAAATACATGGCAACCCATGATGTTCTGACCGGTCTTTCCAACCGTTTCAGTTTTGAAGAACAGGTTCAGGAGATCTTAAAGGCAAATCCGAACGAAACCTACATAATGCAGGTTTCAGATATCAATGACTTCAAGCTTATCAATGATGTCTTCGGCAGAAAGAAAGCCGATGAGATCCTTATAAAGATCGCCGAAGATCTTAAGGTTTTTGCTCATCCGGGTTCTGCCATCTGCAGATGGAGAGGAGACATCTTCTGCGCATTCCTCAAGAAATCAACACTGGATATTGAAGCTCTTGATAAACAGATCAAGGAGACCTGGGCTTCATCAGACATAATCAATTCTCCTGTAATAATTCACGTAGGTATATTCGAGACTTCCGAACTTGATAAAGACCTGTCGGTAAGCGCTATGGTCGACAGAGCCCAGCTCGCAATAGCAGGAATCAAAAATGATTTTAACCGCTGCATTGCCCTCTACGACGATAATCTCAGAAAGGACAAGCTTTGGGAGCAGCAGATCACCAGTGAACTTGATACTGCCTTAAAAGAAGGTCAGATCATTCCGTATCTCCAGCCTCAGTACCGCGCTGACGGTCATCTTGAAGGCGGCGAGATCCTTGTAAGATGGAAGCATCCCAAAGAAGGACTCATCCCTCCTTTTAAATTCATTCCGATATTTGAAAAGAACGGCATGATCGCTACAATCGACCGTTATATCTGGGAGAAAGCTTGCGGGATACTTGCTGATTGGTCAAAGCGCAAGGACGGCTTTGAGAAGCTCAGCCTCTCGATAAATATCTCACCTAAAGATTTCTACTTCATTGATATTTTCGAGGTCATTACTTCACTCGTAAAGAAATATGGTGTAAAGCCGAATCTTCTGCACCTTGAGATTACAGAATCGGCGGTCATGAATAATGCGACCGAACACATCAAGACGATCAACAGACTTCGCGATTACGGATTTACCGTAGAGATGGACGACTTCGGAAGCGGCTATTCATCACTTAACATGCTTAAAGATATGCCTGTAGATATTCTCAAGATCGACATGGTATTCCTCGGCAAGACAGATGATTATAAAAAGTCCAAGATAATCCTTAACAGCATCGTCGACATGGCAAACAATCTCGATATGCCTCAGATCACTGAAGGCGTTGAGACCAAAGAGCAGTTCGACATGTTAAAAGAGATGGGATGCAAACTGTTCCAGGGTTACTTCTTCTCAAAACCTGTTCCACTCGAAGAATTCGAGAAGCTTCCTTTGATCTGGGAATAAAGCTGCATTAAATGCATATTAATGCATGCGCAGTATTTCAATAATCAATGCAAAACGGTAAGTGTTGTTAGGATATACGTAAACACAAAAGTGGAAGTCCGTGTCATTATTAGAATCCTTTTTGACAAGCGGCAGCTCATCCTGAGAAACTTCATACCTTACGATATATTTGTCCTTAATATCCTTTGCGTCCTCTCCGGTACCGTTATTTACAGCATTTTTTACGGCCTGTTCACAGCCTGCAGGTAATGCCTGGCAGAGCTTATCTATGCTGCTGTATTTTTTTGTTTCAAAAGCATAGTAGGTGCTGCCGTGATAATTGATCATTCCATATCTGTCTGACACATATGCATATTGAGGCATACAAGCTTCCTCAGCATGAAAAGTAGTATCGCTTTCTTCCATCTTGTTAAGATAATTGGCAATTTGAATACCGAAAAAGAGAACGACAGACAAGAATAATACCGCTACAACTATCAGCACTTTACGGATCTTCATATAACTTTCCTCCCTGATATCATTCCCATACTCCAACTTACTATAGCGTACTTAATCAGTCTTTAATTAGAAACATCACCGTTATAGTACAACGTATATACGGCTTCCTTTTGCTCTTCTCCCATTATGGTAACGATAACACTTTCTTCGCTCCACTCAACTTTCCAATTGGATTCACACATGGATTTTCCGTCATTGGACAGCGAAAAATCAACACTGCAGATCTTTTTGTTATTGTTATCCTTTAAAACGATCCTTCCGTCCTGAGAGCCAAACGGCCAATCCGGACTGCTTGTTGCCTGCAGTTCAACAACATATTGCCCGTTGGTCTGAGTATCCCTCGTACGGGGTATGTGATCGACTATTTCTATGAGAACAGGAATAGCGGCTATATGAATGATTATTACTGCTAATGTGATCAAAAACGCTATAAGACATCCGTGAGATTTCGGTTTTGATTCATTAACTTTTATATCTGTTTGATCGTCCATGCTTTACCTTTTTCTGATCTTGATTGATGAGTTCTCTCCGGAAATTACAGTCCCGCACTAAATGAATAAACATTACTCTTTCCGAGTCTGTCGATTATGCCTATTTGTGAGTTATCGTAGCCCAAACCGGGAACTACTATAGTGCCTTCCAATTCTTCATCTGAAACCACATATCCTTTTACTGACTGAAAAAACACATCCACGACAATTATCACCATATCATCTTCAACCAGATATACAAAGTAATGCTGAACATCATCGTATTTTTCAAATGCCTTATGTAAATAGCTGTTTTTATCAGATAATTCATAGATTTCAGTCATGCTGATATCATACGGAGTTTCCACTTCATCGCTTGAGTAATTCTCATTTACGATCGCTGCGATTTCAGTCATAACTTCTTCCCGTTTATCAAGCGGCATCATAAATTTGCAGGATGAAAGCAATACACTCACACCAAGCATTAATACCAAGATAATAATTTTCTTCTTTAATTCTCTCATTTCAATCTCCACTTAAATTCTTATTTCGTTTTGCCCAATCAATCAGCAAGTTTTAATACTCTGCCTTCCCATGCTGACCTGGCTGCAACATACTCATGATCAGGGTATTCCTTTATTTCATATATCGTCCAGGATCCGTCTTTTGTCTTGCAGATCACTTTCCATGTTTCCTTGTTTATCCCGTATATTAGCCGGGAGCCTGAAATTTCAATAAGACTCCCGGCATAATTTATGCGCCTATCGATACGAGAACACCTGACAATGAGCAGATCGCTATGTATGAGATCGAAGTAAATATAACTCCGGCTCTGAAGTGAGGCTTTCCGCGGTGTACTGTCGCAATGGTAAGTCCTGCAGCAAAGCCAAGCGCAAGAGTTCCCCACATCGCCAGGATCCTCTTAGGAGTATATCCGTAGATGCTGTAGTACAAACCGAGCTTGCTCATTGCGATAACCGCAAAGATTATGCTCTCTGACATAAGGAGTGTGACAAGTATCTTGGCAGGAACTGCAAACTTGCCGTTCTGATCGGATTTACCGAACATAATTATCGCCAGATAGACGCACATGTTTACAGCCATTATTCCGACGAGCTCGAAAAATCCTTCCCTGGCATAATGTGATACCAGCATTCCCTCAGGAACGTCGCCTACAAAGCCTCCGAGCATGTATGCGAGTCTTTTTACGAAGAACAGTGCATAAAGCGCTACAAACACGCCTGCGGCTATATAGACTATGGTTGCGGATACAGTCTTTCCCTTGCCGATAAACTTGCCAAGCTTTGAACCGACTCTCTTCTCCCTCTCACCGTCTGATTTCGCACTTCTGGACATAAGGCCGTAAAGATAGAAACAGACAGGAACGGCAAATATCGCTCTCGGAATGATCTCATAGATTTCCAGTTCGTTCAGATATTTTTCGAGATTCGAGAACAGGTCGCTGAAGAACATTCCGAGATCCTCATCTATGGATGCCATGAGACTAACCGAGATGATAAGCAGGATCACCATGACTGGAATGAATAATAACAATCCTACAGGGTTCTTCTTAGGAGCTCTCTCCTCACCTTCTGCGGGAGCAGGTCTCTTAAAGCATTTCCAGTCACAAACGAAGTTCGGGAAGCCGGCAAAAGACTTTACATAGAATCCGTGAATGAGGTCAGCCGGAATAAAGCCTGAAGTCTTTCCTCCGAGCAGTATCTCATTGGAGATAAGGACCGAGTATACCGCACAAAGATGCATCGCAAATACGGATAATCCCTCATTAGGTCCGATGGTTGCAGTAAGTCCTGATAAGAAAGTCATAGCATACCAGAAGAATGTCTCAGGTGACGGTGTGCTCTTCAATCCTCTCCTGCCGCGTCTTACGATCTCATTTACAATGATGAAGAGCAACGCGATCAAGGGATATGCAACTGTAAATGTAAGTGTGCTTGTCGATATCAGAAACTCATTTCCTGACGGAAGCAAAAGCCTTATATAAGCGTAAGCTAAGGGATAGGCCAGGATAATTCCCAGCCTTTGGAATATGACTTTATTGTCCATTGGTGATCAGTCCTCTCTGAACTCGAGAATGTCTCCCGGTTGGCAATCCAATGCCTTACAGATATCGTTTAGTGTTGAGAACCTTACAGCCTTTGCTTTCTGGTTCTTAAGTATAGAGAGATTTGCCTGTGTTATGCCGATCTTCGCAGCGAGTTCGCCGGAGGAGATCTTACGCTTTGCCATCATTACATCAAGATTTACGATAATCATATTTGTCTCCTCCTTTCCTTAAATAGTAAGATCCATTTCTTCTTTCATTGTTATCGCTTTTGCGAAAACAACTCTGATGCTCAGTACGACCAGTGCCATGAACAGAGCAACAACTGAAAGTATCCAGCATCCGTTCCAGATGAATCCGCCGACGACGCAGTCAACAGCAATGCCTACGAGCGAAGCTGTAATGATCGTCATGAGCTTTGTGTTCTGTCTGTCAAAGACCTTATCCTTACTCATGTTGGACAACATCTTGTACAACGGGATAAGTACAATGTATCCGCCGACCGTTCCAAGATAAAATACTACCATAAGAGCGATCACGCGTCCCAGATCAAAAACCTCTGCCCAGCAATAAGCTATATATCTTGTGATTACTACACCGAAAACATCAGCTACGACTGCCATTGCGGTGAAAAGGATGGTCGCTATCTTTGCCCACCTGAGTATAACATCATCATATCGCATTTAATCTGTCCTCCCAAATATAGAATAAGCATGCTTTATGCCAGTATACTAACACAGGGTTTTTCGTTTTTCAAGAGTTTTTTATCGTTTTTCGATATATTTTTCTTGTTTGGCATTTTGAGAGGAAAATGAAAACGGGAGCCTGACATATCAGACTCCCGCCAAGCACCACTGATTAAGGCTTATTTCCTTGTAACGCCGTCACCGTAGATAGTGGTCCAGTCATCTCTCATGGAAACCGGTATCCAGTTATTCTCTTCGCAAAGGTCTCTCATCTTATCTGCTTTGGATGTGTTTCCGTTTTCGCGAACAAGATCATCACAGCAGAGCATAAATGCAAGACTCTTATACTTATTGTTTGTTATCGTGAAGTTAGCCATGGCTGAATCGCCCGTGCTGTTGCCGAATGAGAGGACAGGCTGAATGCCGATCTCGGTCATGATGGCAGTAACCTTATTCATGTCGAGAGTCTTTATAATGAACTCTCCTCCCGTAACAAGCTTATCCTGTGATGTAAACGTATACTCCATACCGTCTGTAGCGCCCTGGTTTGTGGCTACAAGAAGCTCGTCAGATCCAATGATCTGGTTTCTCGGAATGTCCACAGAATCCTTTATAAGGCCTCTTACGATCAGTCTGTCGGTACCGCTTACGATATAGACCGTGAAATCATTAGCCTGAAGATAATCGATTACCTGTATCATCGGCTTATAGAATGCCTCTCCCCTTGTCATGCCGTTATAGCCGGGAGCGGGCTGGTTCTTAAACATCTCTACATAATCTTCAAACTCTTCGATCGTCATGCCTGCAAAGGCCATTGCAACAGCCTGTCCGTGTTCGATCATGGATACTTCAACATTCTTATCACCGTCAAATTTAGCCTGAAGACGCGTAGCAACATCCTTCTCGAATGTAGAAGCCTTATCCTTATATTCAGGATCTTCGAGGACACGGTAGACCAGGAGACAGTGATCGAAGTAATAAGGATCTGTCTCGCAAAGGATCGTTCCGTCCATATCGAAAACCGCGATCCTGTCTTCTACCGGAATATAATCAGGGCTGTTCTCATCAGTTACTGATTCAATGTAAGCAACAAGAGCCTCTTTTGATTCCGCACCTGCAGTCCACAATGAGAGCATATCAACTTCTTCTGCTTCCGTTGTTTCAGTGATCTCCGTTTCTTCAGAAGGGACCGCACTTTCGGTGATTTCTGTTTCTGATGAAGCTGCTGTGGGAGCCTGGGTTTCAACAGGCTTACCCGTGACGGAACCTATAATGTTCTTCACGCCTGCAATAACCAATACCAGTGCCAAAAGGAATGTGATCGCTGCAAATGTCGCTGCAACGGCCTTCCAGTTCCTTAACTGCTTTTCCTGTCTGTCCATTTTTAACCCTCCTCGATCAAGCTTATGCTTTCATTTTATTGTTTTAATGTTTTCTATCTTTTGGCATAAAGCAAACATTCCGTTTCTAATATATGTCCTTATTCTTTATGCCTGTTTGATTTAACCATTCGAAAAATCCCCGGACAATTATCAATGAATGACGGTAATGTCGATTAAGCAACACAAGAAACCATTTCAGTTGAAAAAGGGGCGGAACGATTCCACCCCTGTAAATAATTATAAGTTTTATCTGTTAATCAATTTCTTATCCAATCAACAGTAATCTCACGTACATCACCGTTATCTCTCTTCCTGATATATTCAGGAGCAACCTGAGGGAACATTGCGCAAAGAAGGATGTCTTCTTCGTTTTTGGCAATGTCGCTGTACTGTTCCTTTATGGATTCCAGTTCAGGCTTCAGAAGATCTGCAGGACGGCATGTAATTACTTCATCATCACCTATTGCCATCTTTCTGACTTCCTCATTAACCTTGCCCGGAAGCTCGCCGTATTCGCCGCGGAGAAGTCCCTTTGACTCTTTGGTGAATGTCTTGTAACGACCCATAAGCGTATTGAAAACTGCCTGTGTGCCGACGATCTGGCTCGTAGGTGTTACAAGCGGAGGATAACCAAAATCTTCTCTTACTCTCGGAACCTCAGCCAACACTTCATACAAACGGTTCTCTGCATTAGCCTGCTTGAGCTGTGAGATGAGGTTAGAGAGCATTCCGCCCGGAACCTGATAAATGAGAGTATTCGGATCCACGCGGAGTACCTTTGAACTGATAAGGCCTTCCTTCTCCATCTTGGCTGCAACCGATCTGAAATGAACTGCAGCATCGTTAAGCTTGTTCAGATCAAGACCTGTGTCACGGTCGGTTCCTGCCAGAGTCGCAACGAGTGATTCAGTTGCAGGCTGTGACGTACCGTTAGCAAAAGGAGACAAAGCACAGTCGACGATATCAACGCCTGCCATTGCAGCCATGAGATATACCATTGAGCCTGTACCTGTAGTGTTATGTGTGTGAAGGTGGATCGGGATCGATACCTTTTCCTTCAGATTCTTAACAAGGCTGTATGCGTCATTGGGAAGGAGCAGATTTGCCATATCCTTGATGCAGATAGTATCCGCGCCAATCTGTTCGAGTTCAACAGCCTTCTTAACGAAGTATTCCTCGTTATGCACAGGGCTTACCGTATAGCTCATGGCAGCTTCAACCATTCCGCCGTACTTCTTTACGGCCTTGATAGAAGCTTCCATATTACGAACATCATTAAGCGCGTCGAAAATACGTACAACATCGATACCGTTCTCAATAGACTTACGACAGAATGAATCCACCATATCGTCAGCGTAGTGACGGTATCCCAAAAGATTCTGTCCACGAAGGAGCATCTGGAGCTTTGTATTGGGCAAAGCCTTGCGGAGTGTTCTTAATCTCTCCCACGGATCTTCACCTAAGAATCTCATGCATGCGTCAAATGTAGCACCGCCCCAGCATTCGATCGACCAGTAACCGATACTGTCAAGAACCTCGCATGCAGGCAGCATGTCTTCCAGTTTCATTCTGGTTGCAGCCTGTGACTGATGCGCATCACGAAGGATCGTATCGGTAATCAGCAAGGGCTTTTTTACTTCAAAAAGTTCACTCATCAAAGAACCCTCACTTAACCTCAAAGAGTATGTCTCCGCCGGCAACTGTGCCGCCTTCTGTGCAGTTAACGGAAGCAAGTGTTCCGTTTGCGGGAGCAGAGATCTCGTTTTCCATCTTCATTGCTTCAAGGATAAGAACTACGTCACCTGCTTTAACTTCATCACCGGCATTCTTGAGGATCTTTATAACTGTGCCGGGCATAGGTGCAACAACAGAACCTGAAGATACTGCTGCAGGCTTTGAAGCTGCCTTGGGAGCTGCTGCAACAGATGCAGGTGCAGCGGGTGCACTCTGTACTTTTACAGGCTGTACGGGAGCGCCATTGCTTCCGATAAGCTCAACATCCATCTCATATGTCTTGCCTTCAACTGTAATACGGTATTTGCTCATTTTATTATTCTCCTAACTGGTATTTATGATAAGAAATGTTGTTCTCTTCTATGTATTTCTCAAGGCCGCTCTTCTGAACCTCTTTGAATGAACGGACGATTACGCGATTCGTATCAACACCGTTCTCTTCTGCTATGGCTGCAACCGCCATTGCAACGATCAATGATTCTTCCACAGATCAGGTCCTCCTTAAAGCGGGATATTGCCGTGCTTCTTGTACGGCAATGAGCGTTCTTTCGTCTTAAGCATATTGAACGCTTCTGCGATCTTGGATCTTGTCTCTTCAGGGAGTATTACCTCATCGACATATCCGTGCTCTG
This sequence comes from uncultured Saccharofermentans sp., assembly GCA_905234715.1. GTDB lineage: Bacteria > Bacillota > Clostridia > Saccharofermentanales > Saccharofermentanaceae > Saccharofermentans. The sequence continues at coordinate 11,604 of CAJOJI010000044.1, read as the reverse complement.
CAGCGATATAAGGATTCATGAACTTATCGTTATAAGCGTTTAAGAGCTCTTCCTTCTTGGCTGCAGGATCTTCGGCATTCTCTATTTCCTTCTTGCCGATAATGCTTACAGCACCTGAAGCACCCATAACTGCTATCTCGGCAATAGGCCATGCATATACGACGTCTGCGCCTGTGCCCTTGCTGTTCATTGCGATATAAGCTCCGCCGTATGCTTTTCTCATGATGAGGCTTACCTTCGGAACAGTAGCTTCGGAGTAAGCATACAGGAGCTTTGCGCCGTGACGGATGATTCCGCCGTGCTCCTGCTGTGATCCGGGCAGGAATGCGGGAACGTCGACTAATGTAAGAAGCGGGATATTGAAGCTGTCGCAGAAACGGATAAAGCGTGAAGCCTTATCTGATGCATTGATCTCCAGTGAACCAGCCATGTACAGAGCCTGGTTTGCAATGATGCCGATCGTCTCTCCGTCCAAACGGCCGAAACCGATTATGATATTTTTCGCAAATGACTCCTGGATCTCGAAAAAGCTTCCTGCATCAACCAAAGAATTTATAACATTTCTTACGTCGTAAGCCTTCTTGGAATCAGCAGGAACGATAGAGCTCAATGAAGCACTCTCATCTACTGCCGTACCGGGAACGGTCATGGATTCATCAAGGTTGCACTGAGGGAGATATCCGAGAAGCTGACGGACGCCGTTAAGGCATGAAAGGTCATCAGGATATACGAAGTGCGCAACGCCTGATGTGGAGCTGTGAACTGCAGCACCGCCAAGGTCACTTGATGATATAACCTCACCCGTTACGGACTTAACAACTGCAGGTCCGGTGATATACATCTGGCTGTAGTCTGTCATGAAGATAAAGTCAGTGATCGCGGGAGAATAGCACGCACCGCCTGCACAGGGTCCCATGATGACTGAGATCTGAGGGATAACGCCTGAAGCAATCGTATTGCGGTAGAAGATATCAGCATAACCAGAAAGGCTGTCGATTCCTTCTTCGATCCTTGCTCCGCCGCTGTCATTGATGGAGATAAAAGGAGCCTTCATCTCCATGGCCTTATCCATAGCCCTGCAGATCTTCATTGCGTGAGCTTCCCCCAATGAACCGCCTCCGACCGTAAAGTCCTGTGACGAAGCGAAAGCCAGTCTGCCGTGAATATATCCGTAACCCGTAACAACACCGTCACCGGGTTTCTTTTTCTTGTCCATGCCGAAATCACTGCAACGTGAAGCGATCTGATCATTGATCTCAACAAACGTGCCGTCATCGAAAAGAGCTTCCATACGCTCTCTTGCAGTCAACTTACCGGTTGAATGCTGCTTTGCGATACGTTCGGGACCGCCTGCCAAAGCCACTTTTTCCCTGCGCTGATTAAGCTGGCTGATACTGTCCTGCCATTTCTGATCCATTCTGAATTATTCCTCCAACAGAATCTTATATTGGTTGAGTAATGCGAAAAATAAAATATCTTTAATAATAATTTATATATAAGCACACAAAAAAGAGTTTACCACCTTATGTGATAAAAACAAATAGAATGGCTAATCCACCACCCTATCAGTAAGTCATTGTTGAAACCGTTAATACTCAGTTCGGACAGATTCAAGATTATATGTTTCCTTAAATCTTTTCTCATCCTCAACTGATCTGATCATCATAACCTCAACAAAGTGGCCGTCTTTCTTGTTCTTGAATCCGGCAACTTTCTCTCCAGTGCAAATGGAACTTCTTATCACTGCATACTGAGTTTCAGGATCGAACCCGATCCTGTCATTACCGTTATGCTCTTTGTTTTTCTTCGAAAACCACATATAACAATTCCAATGCACAAACAAATGCTGATAATCACTAATTTGAATTATAACATTCACATTTAATTTATTATTGAAGTGAAATATCCGGCGAGTCGCAATGTGATATTATAATCTTAATAATTCACCTGTTAAAAGAGCATTATGATCTACGTTATTTCTGATCTTCACGGATATCCGCATGATAGTTTCATTGACCTGCTTAACAGGGCAGGCTTTGGCAAGGACGATTTCCTTTACATATTAGGTGATGTTGTTGACCGGAATGGTGATGGCGGTGTCGAGATGCTGCAATGGTTGATGTATCAGACAAATGTACAACTCCTGATGGGTAACCACGAAGCTATGCTGCTTGGCTGTTCGTTTGTCTTTGACGAGATAACTGATGAGAGCATAGGTGCCCTGACTCCCGAAAAGATCGATATGCTTACCAGATATCAGCTTGACGGAGGAGATGCGACTCTCAAAGCCATGCAAAAACTTCCTAAGGATACGCAGCAGGATATATTGGACTATCTCCGCGATTGCCCTTTATACGAGACATTAACGATCGGCAACCGCGATTTCATACTGGTACATTCCGGGCTGGACGAGTTTAATCCGGATAAGAAAATTAGCGATTACACAAGCGAAGAGTTATTGTGGGCTTGGCCTGACCTGACAACTGTATATTACAGCGACATCATAACCGTATTCGGTCATACTCCGACATTTGGCTTCGGTGATGAATTTGACGGTAAGATAATAAAGACAGATACATGGATTGATATCGATGTGGGAACAGGATTTGGAAGAACGCCTGTGCTTTTAAGACTGGATGATATGAAAGAATTCCGATAATTCCACCAGATATCATGGAGGAAATTACATGAAGAAAACAATGTCCGTACTGCTAGTTGCCGTAATGCTTTTCGCATTTTTGATCCCTGCTGCCGGATGTGCGAAAAAAGCTGATTATGCCAGTCCACATGATGCAATCGTTGCCCAACAGTCCGGGATAAACATTATTGGTAAGACAATGAAGGTTACCGCAGACAAAGATGTAACCATGGGGTTCATATATACCCAAACAGATATATCTGTGGGTGCAAATGTTGGTGTTGGAATCTATACCGATTCTAATGCTTTGCATCTGGACCAGAATTATACAGGCATTCACAAGGGACAGACAGTAGTTGTTAAGATCGTTGATTACGATGATCACTTGAAAACATCAATCAACTTCCTTGTCACGCCGGTCGATTGATCAATCGCTTTTCCAAAATAATTAGGGGTCTGGAAGTCCAGACCCCTATATTTTTGGTGATCGCGAGCGGATTCGAACCGCTGGCCTATCGCTTAGGAGGCGATCGCTCTATCCAGCTGAGCTACGCAATCAGATTTTGACTGTCCGAGATTATATCACAATCCCGGAATGCAATAAAGACAGGTTTCCGCGAGCATCAAAACGAGTGAAATCAGCACAAGATAGAACGGAAGTCCGTCGATATACTTGGATTTCGACACGAAGATAAGACGTCTTCTGATAACCGACAAAAGGCCTGTCATAACAATATCTGCGGCAATTATAAATACCAGTGCGATGAAAAGATGCGCGATCTTCGGAATGGTCGGATGAACCAGGAACAAAAGCGAGATAAATGCTGCCGCTATGGAAACTTCACTGATGAAATATCTCAATCCGAAGATGGATCTTCTGAAATTGTGCTTAGCTGCATAGACGGCAATAGAACCGAACAGCAGTGCAAGAACTTCTGCTACGGGAATCGTCATTACTCTGAACCAGTCGGGATCAACAAAGACCTTAAGTATATAAAGGACCACCGTGCAGATAAGACATACAGCGGCAAACTCTCCCCTTGCGCTCAAAAATCTTCTGAGTTCTGAGATGTCTGCTACGGGGATATCCCAGAATTCCGTAAGTTTCTTGGATGTTGCACATCTCGGAATGCCCGTGATCTTAGATACTGCCCAGCTCATTACTATAAGGAACATTACGGCAGCAAGGAGTGATACGAACAGGTAGCGCTTTTCGAAAACAAAAGAAATAAGTGTTCCGAATAAAGAACATGCAAGAGCTATTCCGTACGGGAGCATGACCTCCGAACCGAAAGAAGGCTTCGTAAATTCGTCGTTATCGTCTTCCTTGAATCTTGCAAGGGACATTATACCTATCGCCATCGGAATGAATCCTACGGCCGAATAAGGCGTGCACAGGCCCAGTCTGTATGAGAATTCACATGCGGCGATAAACAACGCCATAACAAATGCAAATGAAAGCACTGAAAGATTACGCGGCATGAAGAATCTCAGTGTAAGAGACCACACGAGAATACAAGCCAGAGAGCATGCCGCAGGCCACCAGATTGCGTTGCCAGAGATCATGAACTCAAGGCAGAGAGAAACCAGCGAATAGCCTAAGAGCAGAGAGCTTCTCGTGGTAAGGTATTTCGCAGGCCTGATATGGACCGCGCTTACCTTATCATCTATCTTTCTTCTCGTCTGCTCGTTATCGAAAGGCGAATCGTATTTCTCGGTAAATAAACCCATCTGATCACACCTTCCAGTTCAGATATTCCTTAAGGAATTTGTAGCATGTATTGCAGGCTTTTACGACCGTTCTCGTCTCATTGTAAGCATCGGGAACGGGTTCTACGAGCGAAGCTATCTCAGACATCGGAAGATCATCAATACTGTTTGTGATGATCTGATCGTCAGGATCGCTGCTTGATGTGAGACCGTCTTCACTGGCATCGTAATCGATAACAGTTCCTGACTGGCTGTTGCTGTCTTTACGGTTGTAGTTCTCGTAAGGATTCTCGGGAAGAACTTTTCCGTAGAGATTAGCTTCGATCTGTCTTACTCCGATAAAACCGATTGCTACTTCCTCTTCGTTATATATCGTATAGATCTCAGGAGTTTCCTCAAACGAGAATACGACATGTCCGTCGTCGTTAAGAAGTTCAAGGCCTGAAGCGTTATCCTGATAGAGATTGAACAGGATCATGTTAAGACCTTTCATGTAATCGTCCTTGTCGTAACCCACCTGGGAATAACTGATGCATTCCTTCGCAAGATCGACAAAAGGTCTGATATCACATGTAACGCCCGCAACGATATCGGTAGTGCCGGGGGTCCTGACATTCAAGAAGCGCGTGGCAGAGGGTATAGGACTGCGTAGCCCAGTCAAGACCGGATATCTCATAAGCGCCTCTCAAAGAAGCTTCACTTCGGTCCTTATTGGTTCTGTCCGTACAGAATGCATCCCATTTGATCTTGGTGATAACGCCGTTCTCGACTTCCATCTCGACATAATCAATGTACTTGTTTCTGTCATCGTAAAGACGCTGTGCATAGTAAACGCCGTCGTTTAATCCGGGCACGGTTATGTTCTCGGAATCATCGTCGTCAGAACTGTCTTCGGTAAGGAATGCCAGAGGGATCTGTCTGCCGATCATACGGTCCTTGATCTGGTCCATGACCTCATCAGATATCACATAAGCATTGTCACCAGATGCCTGAGTTAAAGAGAGACCTACTATTCTCGTACTCTCATAATCCAGTGCAACAAGTATGCCGAGGTCCTGGCCTTCAGGAGATTTAACCGTCAGATCGATAACATAACCTTCAGGTGATCCCGCAGCATTAAAGCCGATATATACACCCTTTATCTCAGGGAAATCATTAAGAGCCTTGCTCTTTACCTTCTCATATGAATATGAATCAAGAACGATATCGAACTTAGCGTGGTATTCGTTCTGGACACGCTTGTTTGCATTATCCTGTGATACGAAATAACTTCCGATAACCATGGCGGCACCAAGGATCAGCAGCAGGACAGCTTCAGCAATAAACTGTTTGAGCTGGGCATGAGTCATCATGACAGATCCACCTCCCTCGAACGGATCTTGCGTCTCGAAAGTGTTTTCGAGAAGATAAAGTTAACTGCAATTACCGGAGCCAGGATAGATACCATGGGCGCCAGGAACGGTTTTGTTATCAATGTAAGGATGCCGCAAACAACGCCCGCGAAAACACCGGACGCAAATCTTGAAGGCATCGTTGTAAGGTCACCAAGAATGAATACGGCAACGAATACCGCACCGGATGAAAGGATATAGATTATCAGTCCGTCAAAGCTGAATGACTTCGTCTCAATGAGCATCGAAACAGGATAAAGCGCCATTATCGTAACCAGATAGGATACAGGCGTATAAAGTCTGATGGTTCCCTTAAGAGTAAGGAAAACACCGCCGATAATGAGGCAGATGATGCATGCCGTTCCTATCATGCTCGGATAGTTGCCGCTCAAAAGCTCAAGCAATGAAAGATGCTCATAAGAAGGTAATTCATCTGGCTGCCTCTGAACTATAAGGCTGAGCAATGCCATCTTCGAATTCGATTCGCCGTAAGCAAATCCCTGTACACCTGAAGGCCATACAAGTTCGATGAAAAGTCTTCCTGCACATGCGGGATTTACGATGTTGCTTCCCGCGCCTCCGAAAACCTGCTTGGTTACGACAGACGCAAAAAGCACTGCGGTAAGCGCAGTCAGAAGAGTCGTGTCAGGCGGAAGCATGAGCGCGATAAGGAGACCTTCCACAAGAGAACTCAGATCGAAATAATCTCCCGATCTTCTCTTTGTGATCCTGACGCAGAATAAGTCCGACAATACAAATGCAGCCATGGAGAAAAGGATCAGTATTGCCGCTCTCAAACCATAGTAGAAAACAGCATATACGACACACGGTACCAAAGCCGCGAGGAACGTCATGTAGATGTACGGAGCGCTTTTCTCCGTATGGATAAAGGGTGCAAGCTGTCTGGAATCACTACTCATACTTCTTTATCCTTCTCGAAAGGCAGTGTAATGGAATCCGGAGAGCTCTTGCTCTTATCCTCTTCACCGTCGGAATAGTCTTCAAGGAGCGATGCTTCGCCGACATAAGCAGGCTTAAGATCGTCAAGAGGTCTTTCTTCAGCGCCGCTGTTATCAAGGAGTGAATTGATCTCAATGATCCTTCCTTCACCCGCAAAGCTTGCTATAGCCGTTGTAAGATTGATGCCTGCCGGACATACATAAGAACATGAACCGCATGCGATGCAGTCTCTTGCGCCCTCTTCTGCCGCTTTCTGCCTTAATCCCTGGTTAAGCATCTCGAAAATGGTATTGGGCGAAAGATTCATCGGGCAGCACTCGGAACAAAGACCGCAGTGGATACAGGGTGTTCTGGGAACCTCCTGGCGTCTTACGACAGATATTACCGAAGTGGTCTTAACTACAGGCGTGTTATCAGGATCTTTGATATCGATACCCGTAAGGCAGTTGCCCCAAACGATCCTGTCGCTTCCGTTCTTGATGTCCTGGGCATTTGTAAGAAGTTCTGATACAGGTGTTCCGATTGGAACGAGCATATTGTGTCCGCCCGATGCGTCACCGGTAACGGATACTATTCTGCTCATCATGGGGATGTTGTCAGATAATGCCTCCCAGCATGCGAGCATCGTTGAACAGTTAAAGACAACAGCGCTGCAGGCTTTTTCTATGGTCTCACCTACCGCGAGATTCTTGCCGTATAAAGCTCTTGCGACAAGTCTGTAATAACCCTGAGGGAATCTTTCCCTGAAGAGCTTGATGTCGAACTCAAGATCTTTAAAGTCGTCTTTTATCTTGGCAATGGAATTTGCAAGAGCCTTCCTCTGTTCCCTTCTGTTCTCGGAAATGAGGAATATGCACCTGGAAGCGCCTACAGCCCTCGCACAGGCGCTTGCGCCCAGTACTACATAATCGGGATACTCCGTTATCGCAACGAGATCTGACGTGGAATACGGCTCACTCTGGAGACAGTTGACCAGAAAGTCCCTAACGACTTCCGTTCTTGCTCTTCTGAGTTTTGCCGCAGTGGGGATACCCTCACCGCCCATACCGCAGATGCCGGCATCTCTGATAACGCCGATCGCTTCAGTTGCGGAAAGCTTAAAACCTGATCTCGGTCTGACGGAATCAAGTCTTGTTCTCTTCATGTCGTTCTTTATCGTTACTGCGGGAGTAAGGATACCGTTGGGGAGTCTAATCTCGGAAATGTCTGTTACCTTTCCGGATATTCCGCTGTGTACGGGAACCGAGAAAGATCCTTTCTCAGGAACTCCGACACACTGGCCCATACGGACATAGTCACCGACCTTAACGGCAGGCACTGCGGGCACACCATAATGCATCTTCATCGGAAGGATGACCTTCGAAGGATATATCCTCTCGAACATGATCTCCTTGACAAAAGGGGAACGCTTCGAAAAATTCAAAACGTCCCCTGTAAACAGTCCTCTGTAAAATGAGTATCGCCTGCGGTCTGCCACTTTATCTGTCCCCGTAACGGAAGGCCGTTAAAGAACCAGACTTATCAGTCTGAATAGCCTTCGAGCTTCTTAGACTTAGGTGATCTGTTAAGCTTTCTGATTGCCTTAGCCTCGATCTGTCTGATACGCTCACGTGTAACACCGAGTTTCTTACCTACCTGCTCGAGTGTCATCGGAACACCGTCCTTAAGACCGAATCTTAATTCGATAACTCTTCTTTCTCTGTCTGTTAATCCGTTAAGAGCCTGAATGAGGTCTTCCTTGAGAAGAATTCTTGCAACCTCTTCTTCAGGTGCTGCAAGCTCATCGTTGGAAATGAAGTCAACAAGGTGGCTGTCTTCTTCCTCACCTACCGGCTTATCGATGGAGATCGGATCCTGTGAGATCTTCTGGATCTCTCTGATCTTGGATACTTCCATGCCCATTGCCTCAGCAAGTTCTTCTGTAGTAGGCTCTCTGCCTAAGTCCTGAACGAGCTGACGCTGTACTCTTGTAAGCTTGTTGATCGTCTCTACCATGTGAACGGGGATTCTGATCGTTCTTGCCTGGTCGGCAATGGCTCTTGTGATAGCCTGACGGATCCACCATGTAGCATATGTGGAGAACTTGAATCCCTTTGTGTAATCGAACTTATCAACTGCCTTGATAAGACCGATGTTACCTTCCTGGATGAGGTCGAGGAGTGAGAGACCACGGTTCATGTACTTCTTTGCGATGGATACAACGAGTCTCAGGTTGGAATTGATAAGGAGCTCTTTTGCTTCCTCGTCACCCTTTGCCATTCTCTGAGCGATCTCTTTTTCCTGCTCTGCATCGAGAAGTTCGATCTTACCGATCTCCTTGAGATACATCTTGACCGAGTCATCTACGACATTGGCATCTTCGCCGTCTGTATCGCCTACATCATCATCTGCACCAAGATCGGGATCGCTGATCATGACGCCGCTGTTCTCAAGCTCTGCTCTGAGATTGATCATCTCATCGGGTTCGATCTTATAAGAATCAGTGAGTGTCTCGAACTCTGTCTCTGTAATCTGATTCTCGTTCTTCTCTGCGAATTTCTTTGCCTGTGCCAGTGCTTTCTCAAAATCTGTCATCTATAGAACACCTCATAGATTATCAATGTAAATTGTCTGCAAAAACCTGTGCCGTCATTACGGCCTTATAGAGATTACTTTGTTGTCTCGGTAGCCGGCTTGATCTCAACAGCTTCCTGAACATCAGTTGTAACGCCGTCTTTCGTTACGAAGAAGATCGTGTCAGGTGTGTAGATATACATCTCAACCTCACCGGATTCCTCACCGCGCTTGTCAGCACGGAGCTTGGTGTAGTTGGAATAAAGGATCTTTGCCTGATCCTCTGTGATTCCGTCGGAAAGTCCGAGCTTCACATACTGACATGAAAGTCCGTAGATATTGACCTGCTTGTAATCGAAATTTGTGAAAACAACTTCTTCTGTGCTTGCATTGTCGAAAACGTTGCCGATATCGGCAGTAATGGATTCCTTCAGTGACTTACGGCTGAAATACAGCGGAAGAGCGATGGCAAGAATTACCGCAACGATAACGAGCGCACCTGCTGCCATACCGATAACGAGCTTCTTGGGCGCCTTAACGTCGTTAGGCGAGATCTCGAATTCATTCGGCTTAAGCTTAGCTGTATCTGTCTGTGTCTTGGAAACCTTATCCCTCTGAACTGCCTTCTCAACAACATCAGGCATTACGGGATTTGAATAATAATGCTTTGAACCTTCCGTCTTCTCAAACTTCTCGTTCTTGAACTCGTGTCCGTCCGGATTTGCAAGAAGTTCTGCTGCCTCTTTAGAAGGGAAAACGCAATTGCAGAATACGCACTCGCAAAGCTCGTCCCTGTCATCGAACATAACCAGCGAACCGCAGTTCCTGCACATACCTTGTTTAGTTGCCATCAAAAAATCGTCCTTTATCTTTGAAGTATGCGCTTTAAGCAAACTTGGCGCGCTACTTGGATACAGGGATAATGGTTGAAACAGGCCGTAAATACGGCATTCCCTTTGTGTAGGCATAGTTCTGCTTATAGCAAGCGTTTATTATAATATGCTATTTGTTACTCGTCAAGCATTATTTACAAGTCACTTGACACCTGTATCTCCCCGTCTGTATCATCTGTCCTATCACTTATGAGCAAAGGGGTATTACCGTGCCGAGAGCCAGATCAAAGTTATATCCGGACTTCAAGCCTTCAAACGACAACGAGAAATTCATGCTCGCTGCGATAATTGAAGCCGAAAAGGCCATTGAACTCGGTGAATGCCCAATAGGCTGCGTTCTCGTTAAAGACGGAAAGATCTACGTCAGGTCTCATAACTTAAGACTTACACGCGGAAACGCGCTTGCACACGCCGAAGTTATCGCTATAGACAAAGCCTGCAAAAAGCTCGGCGACTGGAGACTTGAGGACTTCGACATGTATGTAACCCTTGAGCCGTGCACCATGTGCTCCGGCGCAATCATCCAATCAAGGATCCGCAAGGTCTATTTCGGCGCATATGAACCCAAGAGCGGCGCAGTCGTTTCGTGCAACGACATTTTCGAAGTGTCACACGGACATAACCACAAGGTCGAGTTCGAAGGCGGCATTCTCGAAAAGGAATGCTCCCAGATGATGCTCGACTTCTTCCGTGCTATCAGAAAACGTGATGCCGGCAAAAAGAAATCCGGCAATCAGACTTCCACAAACTCACAGTAACGGACAAGATATAAAAGCTTGCGAGCGACCTTCAGGCTGTCTTCTTCGCATGCGGCAGCATAGCTGTTAAGCTGGAATGCATGTCTTTCCAAAGCTTCCTTTGCACGCTCTTCAGGAGTATTGCCTTCCAAACGGTCGGTCTTATAGTCGAGAAGCGTTACACCCTCAGATGTCTTATAGATCAGGTCGATGATACCCTGAACAAGAGCTGAATCGCCTTCTTTTCCGTCGATGTAGACAGCAAATACTATGGGTTTCTCCGAACGTGCCGTTCCTTCATTAAAGCTCCTGATAACATCTTCGCATCTTGCATCCTTGCAGAATGCCATTATGCCGTCTTCAAATTCCGAAGCGACCTTCAAAGCATCTGCAGGTGTGCAGATATTAAGATATCCGGACTTGATGAGATCTTTTATCTCATCTTCAAATGCCACCTTGCCAGATCTTAATCCTTCAAGATCAATGAACCTCATGATCCTGTGAAGAATCGTACCTTTGTTGGCAGCAGTGAGCATAGAGATGTTGGCACTTTCAAAATCATCTATGCCTCTGATCTGAAGGTCAACATGCGTAGTGTCTGAAGGCTTTCCGTCTCCGCCTATTCCGGTAACGGATACCTTGAACGGAATATCAACGCTTTCCTGATATTTGTATTCCGGAAGGATGAGCTTTCCTTCGGGATCAAATTGGTTCTTAGACTC
>CAJOJI010000043.1 GCA_905234715.1 uncultured Saccharofermentans sp. | reverse complement strand
ATCATTGCGGGAACATCACTTACCGTATATCCCGCTGCTACTTTCGCTCAGTTCCTGAAGCATAACCGTATCGTAATCATCAATAAGAGTTCCACATATATGGATCTTAAGGCGATGCTCACAATTCATGACAACGTAGGTGATGTGCTCGACAAGTGCGTACCGAAGAGAGTATCCAGAAAGGCTGCCGCTTCGAAGACCACAGCTAAGAAGACAACCGCCAAGAAGACGGCTTCTAAGACAACAACAGCAAAGAAGGATGCTGCCAAGGCAGAACCCAAGACTGCTTCGAAGAAGGCTCCGGCTAAGAAACCTTCTGCCGCCGCTTCAAAGAAGCCTGCATCTTCCAAGGCGAAGAAGGATGAAAGCAAATCTTAAATTCTACGAAGATAAAGAAAAGACGATAATTGCCGATCTTGCCCGTTACGGAAAGCAGAGCGGCATTTTGTCATTTTTGAGATTGATTTCCTTTTTGGGTGTGGCAGGTCTTATAATCGGCGGTTATGCATGCAAGATGCCGCTGCTTTATTATGCCGGCGGAGCTGCATTTATTCTGTTCGTCGTACTCTGTTTCGTACATGGCGGAATCATTGATAAGGTAAATTTCCTGACCGAGCTTTCAAAGGTTAATGCTTCTTATATTGCGAGAATAAAGGGCGACTTCAACAAACTTAGAAATATTGCTGTTAAGGGTCTTAAGCGTGCTGAAGACATCGGCTCTGCAAAGAACAGACTTTACGGTAAAGAGTTCGATGTAGCCGATCACGATTATTGTGCCGATCTTGATATTTTCGGCAAGAAATCCCTGTTCTCGCTTCTTAATGTTTCAGAGACTTCTTTCGGCAGAAAGAGATTTGCCGAAAGCCTTTTGAATAATCACGTATCAGGCGTTTCCACAGATGAACTTAAGGCTAAGCAGAAGGCTGTTGAAGAGCTTTGCTCCAAGCCTGAACTTCTCATGGATTATCAGGCTACTGCAAGAGTCGGCAAGATGACGAAAGACCCTAAGGTCCTTTTGGAATTTGCAAAGGAAGGCACTAAAACAAAACCGGCTGCAAAGGTGTTTGCAATAGTTGGACTTGCTTCATGGCTCAGCGTTCCTGTTGCTCTTATTGCTTTCCCGGCTTATGCATCAGCAATGGTTCCTGCATGCCTCGTACTCAACTTCATTATCTGGGTTGCAGGACGTTCATTTAATGAGAAATACATTAAGGCCTGTGAAGGCATGCCTAACCAGGTTAAGACAATCCTTAAGCTTTATTCGATACTCGAAGATGCAGGTTTTGAAAATGAGCTTTTAAAGTCGCTCGTAAAAGGTGACGGCAAGTCAAAGGGAGCATATGATTCTTTGAAGGAACTGAATTCGGTATTAAGATTTGCAGGCTTAAGAAGCCAGCCTTTGTTTGCTCTTATCTTTAATACCATTGCGCCTTTGGATTATCTCATTGCAGGACGCATGGGCAACTGGGCCGTTAAGTACGGCAAGGAGCTGCCTTTGTATATCGATAAGCTTGCTGATCTTGAAGCTCTTATGTGTGCAGCACAGACAGGACTTGTTCTTCAGGATAGTTCATTCCCTGAATTTGTTGAATCGGAAAAAGCGGAAGACAATGCATTTTTCGACGGCAAAGACCTTACGCATCCGCTTCTTGCGCATGAAACGGTTGTAAGCAATTCGGTAACTATCAATAAGGATATCGCGATAATCACCGGTTCTAACATGTCCGGTAAGACGACGATGATAAGAACAGTAGGCGTATGTACGATCCTTGCCATGACAGGCGCTCTTGTACCTGCATCTTCACTTAAACTCGGAAGGATGAGAGTAATGAGCTCCATGAGGATCGTTGACAGCCTTGAAGAGAACATGAGCACGTTCAAAGCAGAGCTCATCAGGATTTCCGGAATCGTAAAGGCAGCAGGGAATGATAAGCCATTGCTGTTCCTTATCGATGAGATATTCAGAGGCACAAATTCAGATGACAGAACGGAAGGCGCACTGACGGTTTTGAAGAGTCTTTCAAAGCCTTACATCTGCGGTCTTATGACGACTCATGACTACGCTATGATCGATAAGACCACTAATGATTTTCATAACATAAGGTATTATCACTTCTCGGAGTCTTATACGGACACCGGAATCACGTTCGATTACAGGCTTACGGCAGGTATAAGCAGACAATCTAATGCTAAATTCCTAATGAAACTGGTCGGAATCGGCTGAGCATTTGTGAGTATAGTCAATATTTTAGATTTCTGTCGAATCTGTTGTAAAAATATTAAATTTCTTGTTTGGTTTCCTTGCATTCTAGATTTTATACGTATAAAATCTTAATTGGAGAAGGTTTTGAAGAGGGTTTTTATATATGTTCGAAGGTTTAAGCAACTATCTTTCGATTGTGCTTGATTACTCCGTAGTTTTGGAGTATTCCAACGGAGTTTGGTTTGATGAGTTGACTAACCTTTTCGAAGATAAGGGAATCGACTGTTATATCGATGATACCTTCAAGATCCTCCATAAGTGTGTTGTTCAGCAGCAGGATCACAAAGACGTTTATGTTCAGAGTTCTATGCGTTCGCTTATTCAGAGCCTTATGGCGACGAATACGCTTCATGTTGTCCACACATGCAATACCGAATATTTCATCGAGCAGGTCAAGGACCTTCCGATGTGCTGCATCCTTACAACAAGAAAAGGTATCTTCACCAAGAGGCTTTATGAGAAGGCTCCGACTTTCAACGGTGATGTAGCAGTTATCACACCTAATGGTGTTAAGATCTTCCATTCCATTGCAGAGATGATCTCTGATTTCCCTATGCCGGAAATCAGCGGACTTGCACATAACAATACGTTCATTGACTGTGACGGAAGAGCAAGCATCGACGATATCGTTCTTTCAACAGAAGGTGATAAGTTCACTCTCGTTAAGAGATTAAGCGGCGGTGCAGAGGGTATGGTATTTACTACCAGTAACCCGAAGTACGTTGCCAAGATATATCACAAGGGCGTCATTACTCCCTTGAGATGGGCTAAGCTCAAGAAGCTTACAGAGCTCGGCATTACTTCACCCGGATTCTGTACGCCTCAGCATCTTTTGTATTTCCGCGGAGTTCCTATCGGTTATACGATGTTTATCGGTAAGGGCACAACGCTCAGCAATGTTTTCGACGGTCCTGATGCGATCCTTGAACATTATCCCGACTGGACCAGACTTGATGTCTGCGAGACTCTCCTTAATCTTATCGGCAAGTATCTTTATCTGCATATGCACGATATCGTTGCCGGAGACATTCAGCTTAAGAATGCTCTTATCAACACATCGTCATCACAGTATCTTATCGATATGGACAGTGTCCAGGTCGGTAACCTTCCTTGTCCTGTAGGAACTGAGGAATTCACTGATCCCAAGCTCTGGGGCAGAGACTTCTCAGGTTTTGTCAGAACTCTCGAAGATGAGGATTACTCGATCGCAATGCTCGTATTCTCGGTATTGTTCTGTGGTCTTCATCCATATGCGACAAGAAAGGGTGCAGAGACATTAAGAGAAGAGATACTGGAACACAACTTCCCGTATACTCTTGATAATTCTGATAAAGAACATATTCCGCTCGGCGGTTACGATCACATCTGGGAATATCTCCCTGAGAATCTCCGCATCATGCTCTACAAGACTTTCCGTGAGGGCAAGTCTTATGAAGCAGTCTGCTGGCGCGCAGCCGTTCAGGAATATATGACCAATCTTGAGAACTTCGTCTACGATGATCCTGAAGCCTATAAGCTTTTCCCCTGCGAAAACTATAAGCAGGCAACAGTCAACGTTGAAGAAGTAAGAGCCCAGCTCCAGGCAAGGCTCAATGCAAAGAAAGCAAGAGAAGAAAAGATAGAGAACAGAGGTCAGGTTGAGAAGAAGCAATTTGCAAATGCTCCTTCAGGCAGATATGTTTCATCCAATGTCGGCGGCAGCAACAGCTACAGACCGATGAAGTTTGATGATGAAGCGCCTAATACACCTAATCCGGCGTTTGCACCTTCAGCTCCTGCAGCTCAGCCTGCGGCTCCCGTTAACACGGAAGAAACAACGAAAAAGAAGAAATTCTTCGGATTATTCTGATTATTCGCTTCGCTCTTATATAGCAAATAAAAAGCAACCTTTAAGCAAGTTGCCCGAATGTTTGTTATAATTTCTTAAGATATCTAAACTCTCGAAAATTCGGAGGATTTTTATGGCGGATAATTTTTCAAGTTCCGATTTCGGAACAAGTACGAGAAGAAGACTTCCTATCTGTTTTGCGCTTGATACATCAGGTTCCATGATGGGAAACCCTATCAGACAGCTCAACATGGGTCTTCAGAACTTCGTTTCTTCTATCAAAGCTAATGATGACACAAGAAATTCCACAGATATCGCAATCATTACTTTCGGATCCAAAGTTGACATCGTAATGCCTTTCGGTAAGATTGCCAAGGATAAGGGACTTCCCGAGATCACGGCATCCACAACACTCACACCTATCGGTGAAGGTGTACTTACTGCATTGGAGCTTCTTAATGCACGTAAGGAAGGCTACAAGGAAATGGGCATCAAGTATTTCCAGCCTTGGCTCGTTGTAATCACAGACGGTGCTCCTCAGGGTCCCAATGCGATGCAGAACATGGAACGTGCAATTGATGCATGCAATGAACTTGAGAAAAACGATAAACTTGTTGTTTTCAATATCGGCGTAGGAAACGGTGTTGATTTCGATATCTTAAAGAGACTTTCCGTTAAGCGTGCAGAGCCTATCTCAGTTAACTCTGCTGATTTCGGCAAGCTCTTTGAATTCCTCGGATCTTCATCATCATCCATCGTATCTTCCGGTATGAGCGATGATGCACTTTACAACATCAATACCGAGCCTCAAGGCAAGGCTGTAGAACTGGATGATTTCATGAAGTTCATTAACGAGGATGAATAATGTATAAGGGAATTACGGTCGGAGCGATCACGACAATCGGAAATAAGCATGTTAACCGCGGCACTCCTTGCGAGGACGCGTCTTATGCTGTTTCCAGGAACGGCGTTTCTGTCGTTTGTATTGCCGATGGCGCCGGCGGTAAGCAGTATACGGATGCGAGATTCGGTTCTGATTGTGCCGTACATGTGATCACGGATACGCTTTGTGAGCATTTCGATGCGTTATACAGCGAGAACAGGGAGGCTGCCGTAAGAGGCTATCTCATGGCAAAGCTCCGTGTAGCATTCGCTGACATCATGGAAGAGCGCACGATCGACGTTATCGACAGACTGTCCTGCACGTTGCTCTTTGTAGCGGTAAAGGACAGAAGGATGATGATAGGCCACATCGGTGACGGTCTCATCGTCAGAGTATCTCCTTCCGGTGTAAGCCCTATATCTATGCCTCAAAACGACAAGGACGGTAAGACTTATTTTGTAACTGCCGCCCATGCCGATAATTTTATGCGCCTTCTTAAGACCACGGTTGATGACGTACACGCCATTGCTCTCATGACAGACGGCGTTCAGGACAGCGTCTACAACGAGGAGGCCGGTCTCGTTAAGCCTGTTGTTGCCAAGATGGCAGAGACATTTGCAGACGGCAGGGAAGAAGTCGAGAAATCTGTTCTTGAGACAGTTCAGAAATACATAGTAGGTTCAAGCAATGTCAGCGATGACGCAAGCTTTGGAGTAATGTTTTTCGAGGGGACCAAAGCACCTGATACGTCAACGCTTGAGAGTGAAGCAGCCAAGTTTGCTTCTTCAACCGAGACATTTAAGGATCTTTCTCTGGCAATTAAGCCTGAGATCATTAAGGCGCACGAGATCATTTCCAAGTGTGCCGGCGAGGAACATGTAGAGGCTAAGGCACAGCCCGAACCCGAGCCCGAAAAGGCACCGGAGCCTGAGGTTGTTGCCGCAGAAAAGAAGGAACCTGAAACAGAGGTTAAAGAACCGTCAAGGATCAGTAAGATTTCGGTTATTATGCTCATTATTGGTGTTGTGCTTTGCATCATAGGAGCAATTGAATTAGTGTTATCACTTAAAGGATGAGGGGTTTTATGAGAGAAGAGAAAAAATACGAGATTTTGCCGGGTGTTGAGATTCCTGATATCAAGAAGATTCAGGAAGCTGCATCTGACTTCAGTATTTCTGATGTCGGTCAGGTAGAGATCAAGACAATTACCATTCAGCCTATTGCTGAAGCTACAACACCTGCTGTTTCCGCAGAAGAACTTAACCAGCTCCAGTCACTCGGCGAAAAGGTTGCTCAGAATGAAGAGCGTTCCAAGGCCGAGAGCCGCGCGAAGATGGATAAGATCATGAACAAGGCTGTTACGGCACCTGAGTCCATCTTTGATCTTAAGGCATCACATATCGCTCAGGTCAATGAAGAGAAGCGCAAGCAGATCGAAGAAGAGATGAAGGAAGCTGATGCTCAGAAGGCTGAAGAGGAAGCTAAGAATAAGGCCCGTGAAGAGCGCCGTCAGCTTCAGCAGAAGATGCTTGAAGAATCCAGAGAGAAAGCTGCCAAGGAAAAGGAAGCTAAGGAGAAGGCTGCTGCAGAGGCTGCTGCCAGAGAAGAAGAGGAGATCAAGAAAGCTGCAGAGGAGATGGCTAAAAAGCTCATGGCTCCTGTTGAAGAGAAAAAAGAAGCTCCTAAGGCTGAGGCAGAGAAGAAGCCTGAAGAGATGGCAAAAAGACCTGCTGCTCCCGATGAAGTTCCGATTGAGAAGAGGACCGCTTCCGTTGCATCCAATTCCGATGCTTTCGAAGACTTCAAGGAATTCCTTGACGATTCAGACGAAGAATAATTTTAGTTTTAAAGATAATGAAAAAGAGTGTCTCAGGAATAATGAGACACTCTTTTGTTTTAGTTTATTTACGTGAAAATGGGCAACAAAAAAGGATGTCAATGACATCCTTCTTTTTGTTGGTGCACCTCCAGGGACTCGAACCCTGGGCCCACTGATTAAGAGTCAGTTGCTCTACCATCTGAGCTAGAGGTGCGTTAAGCAACGTGAGTTATTATAGCCATTAGGTATTTACAAGTCAACACTTATTTTCACGTGTTTTTATTTTAATTTGCTATTTTTTTCCGGATCACCCGAAGAAACCCGTCATGTCGACTGAATTGAAGTCATCTGACAGGGGAAGAGATACCGGTTTTCCTTCCTTGGCGGACTTGTAAATGCCCAAAAGAGTATCGACAGATGAGAATCCGGAGTAAGCGTCTGCTATGGGATTCTTATCTTCCGTTATGGATTCATAAAGATCGTTATAGATTCCGAGGTGCGGATTTAAAGCGCACTTATATGAGAACATGCCGCCTTCCTTAAACTGCTTACGGATGTAGTAGCCGTTAAGTTTCTTTATCTTGCCGTTCGGCTTTACCGTGAAGATGTTAAGGTGAGGCTTTCCTGAATCAAGTCCCATCGAGAGTTGGCCGTTCTCGCAGAAGACTGAGAATTCTGCCGTGTGCTTTGAAGGAAGAGTTGCAGTAGTTCCTTCGATCTGGGCAAGAGCGCCGTTCTCGAGTCTTAATACTGCCATGCCGAGATCTTCTGCTTCTATGTTTCTTACACGCTGTGCGATCATGGCAGAAGCTTCCTCAGGTTCTGATCCCATGAGCCATACAAGAAGGTCGATAGCATGGATCGTCTGATTCATCAGAGCACCGCCGTCGCTCTTCCATGTTCCGCGCCATGCAGCGCTTGAGTAATAATCTTCTCCGTGGCCCCAGCGTACATAGATGGTGCCGTGAGTAACCTTGCCGTACTTACCCTCAGCGATGTCCTGTCTTACGAGACCGACGATAGGGAGGTAACGGTAGATGTGTCCCATGGCGATCTTAAGGCCAGTCTTTTTCGAAAGCTCGAAAATCTCACGTGCTTCAGATACAGACATGGTCATGGGCTTTTCGAGAAGAAGGTTCGATCCGTGTTCCATTGCATATTTGGCAATCTGGAAGTGAAGACCGGAAGGAACGGTAACAGAGACAATGGAAGGCTTTATCTCATCTATTGCAGCCTTGTAGTCTGTAAATGTCTTAACGTTCGCAAAACCCTTTACGGAACCGAGAAGCCTTTTCGCTGAATCGGGATTAACATCCACTACGGCCTTAAGCTCTAAGCCCTTAAGCTTTGAAATAGCCTTTAAATGCTTTTCTGCGACTCTTCCGCATCCGATGAGGACTACGGAAAGTGTTGAAGATGATGCTGTATTTGTATTCTCGGCCATTTAAAGCCTCCGTTTCAGGTTTTTGCTTGAATTAGTTTAGCACAAAAGAGTATTTTGCACTTATTAGATTATAATATCTTTATATAGGAACTAGCAGGGAGGTAATCTTCCATGAACATGCGGGATATCATCATCGCCAAAAGAGACAAGCAGAGCCTTACTGACGAACAGATAAAGTTCTTCGTAGAGGGTGTTACGGACGGAAGTATTCCGGATTACCAGACATCGGCGCTCCTGATGGCAATCGTCTTAAACGGCATGGATGAGCGCGAGATGACGACTCTCACGCTTGAGATGGCCGCATCAGGCAAGCAGCTGACTCTCCCTTATATCGAAGGAGTATCCGTCGATAAGCACAGCACGGGCGGAGTAGGCGATAAGATCACTCCGATCCTTCTGCCTCTCATTGCATCTTTCGGCGTTGAAGTCGTTAAGCTCAGCGGAAGAGGTTTGGGTTTTACGGGCGGCACGGTCGATAAGTTTGAATCCATTGAAGGATTTAATGTCGAAGTAGACACCAAAGAGTTCCATCAATATGTAATCCGGACAGGCATGGTAATTTCAGGCCAGACTCCTGATCTCGCACCTGCCGATAAGATCCTTTATTCGCTTCGTGACGTTACGGGAACGGTTGATTCTATACCGCTTATCGCATCGAGCATCATGAGCAAGAAGATTGCTGCAGGCGCACAGGGAATCGTGCTGGATGTCACATGCGGTTCAGGCGCATTCATGAAGGATTACGACATGGCCAAGGAACTTGCCGAAGCCATGATCAAGATAGGTAAGCTTGCAGGCCGTCAGGTCGTTGCGGTAATCACCAATATGGATGAGCCTTTGGGACGTTTCTGCGGAAATGTTCTTGAGATGCAGGAAGTCTTCAACACGGTAACAGGCAAGGGTGAACCTGATGTTATCGAAGTTGTTACCGAGCTTGCGTACCATCTTATCAAGATCGCGCAAAAAGATGCCGGCATGAGTGAAGAAGTCTTGAAGAACGAGATCCGTGCAAGACTTAATGACGGCACATGCTACGAGAAGTATAAACAGCTTATAGAATCTCAGGGCGGCAAGCTCAATGCTGCAGGCGCGCCTGTTTATGTTTCCAGACCTTTCGACTGCATGCACGTTAATTCTCCGGAAGCAGGATATGTCCAGAGTATGAGAGCCGACTTAATAGGACAGGCTTCAGTTCTTTTGGGTGCAGGACGCCTCGCGAAAACGGATCCCATCGATTACGGTGCAGGAATCGGCTTCTTCGTAAAGGTGGGCGACAAGGTCGAAAGAGGCGATTCACTCTGCGCTCTTTATACCGGAGAGGACAAACAGATTCCTGAAGAGAAGCTTTTCGACGCCATGGAACTTATCCTTGAAGCTTATGAGATTGGTCCCAATCCTCCTGAGAAGAAGCCTGCGATATTAGGTGTAATAACTTGATTTGTTCTGTTCTTAATGTATAATACGAACAAATGTTTATTTATGCAGGAGTACTATGGCTGTAATACCCGCTAAGAAAAGAATAATCGGTATCGACCCGGGATATGCCATCACGGGTTACGGCATCATCGATAAGATTGGATCGAAGTTCGAAGTCATAGACTACGGCGTTATTGAGACTAAAGCCGGCGTCGATTTCCCTTTAAGGCTCCTTGCCATTAACGATAAGATGCGTTTCCTGTTAGAGCAGTACAAGCCTGATTACATGTCTATTGAAGAACTTTTCATGGGACATAACCATACTACTGTTATCGGTACGGCCCAGGCCAGAGGAGCGGTGCTTGTTGAAGCGGGAAGAGCAGGTGTCGAGGTTTTCGAATTTACGCCCGGTCAGGTAAAGCTTGCCATCACGGGTTACGGCAAAGCAGAGAAAAAGCAGGTTCAGATAATGACCAGGTCCATCTTAGGGCTTAAAGAGATTCCCAAGCCTGACGATGCTGCAGATGCTTTGGCTTTGGCCATTACTCTTGCAAATACAGGTGTTGCGTTTGCAGGCAAAGCCGTATCAGGCTACCAGTATGGCCGTTACGGTTATCAGAAGCGCAACGAGGGATTTGTCTGATTTATTGATACAATACTTTTATTGAGTTTAAGGAGACCTTGAATGTACGCATATATCAAAGGCATCATCGCTGACAGAAACGACCAGCAGATAGTAATAGAGAATAACGGAATAGGTTATCTTGTTAACTGTCCTCTCGGCATCTCGGCAGAGATCGGAGGTATCGGTGATGAAGTTACAGTCTGGCTTTATCAGAGCGTTAAGGAAGACGACATCTCTCTTTACGGATTCGTATCAAGAGACCAGAAGGAGATGTTCTTAAAACTCATCACGGTTAGCGGTGTAGGCCCCAAGGTTGCGCATACCATCTGTGCTTCATTATCTGCAGAGCAGATCGCAGCAGCAGTCATGAGCGGCAATGTTGCCCTTCTTACGAGCGTCAAGGGATTAGGCAAGAAGAGTGCCGAGAAGATTATCGTCGAGCTTAAGGACAAGCTCAAATCACAGCTCGGTTCAGCTTCAAGCACGGCAGCTACTCCCGTAGCCTTAACTGCCGCAGGCAAGGGCGATTCGGGTGTCATGCAGGATGCTGTCGGAGCTCTGCTTGTGTTAGGATATAAAGACCAGGAAGCAGCAGATGCAGTCGCTTCCGCATATGAAGACGGCATAGGACTTGAAGATCTTATCCGCAAGTCTTTGAAAGTTGCCGCAGGCAAAAAGTTCTCATAAGGGCATAAACACACATGATGAATTTTAACGAACAGGAAAACGAGGAAGAGCGCGTATTAGGCAGGCTCAGACAGCCGGGTGATACAGAAGAAAAGGCTTTAAGGCCTGTTACTTTCGATGAGTATTCCGGTCAGACCAAGGTCAAGAATAATCTCAAGATCTTTATTGATGCCGCAAAGAAGCGCGGTGAGGCCCTCGACCATGTTCTGTTATACGGCCCTCCGGGATTAGGCAAGACAACTCTTGCAGGCATCATCGCATCCGAGATGGGCGTTGCCATGCACATCACAACTGGCCCTTCGATCGAGAAGGCAGGCGACCTCGCAGCTCTCCTTACCAACCTCAATGAGAATGAAGTTCTCTTCATCGACGAGATCCACAGACTGAATAAGAGCGTAGAAGAAGTGCTTTATCCGGCAATGGAGGATTACTGCCTTGATCTCATGATCGGTAAAGGTCCTGCTGCAAGGTCTGTAAGACTTGATCTGCCTCACTTTACATTGGTAGGTGCCACGACAAGAGCAGGTATGCTCTCTGCACCTTTGAGAGACCGTTTCGGCATGATCCACCGTCTTGAGTTATATGAGACTGAAGATCTTATGGAGATCCTTAAGCGTGACGCAGGACTTCTCGGTATTGATATCAATGAGGAAGGCTTAAGGAACATTGCTTCAAGATCCAGAGGCACTCCGAGAATCGCGATCAGACTTCTTAAGCGAATGAGAGACTTCGCTTCATATCTTGATAAGGACATCATCGACAAGGAAGTATCAGATTATGGCCTTAATGCTCTGGATATCGACGGCATCGGACTTGACGCGGTAGACAGAAGACTTCTTACTTCGATCGCGGATATCTTTAAGGGTGGCCCTGTTGGTCTTGAGACACTGGCTGCCTGCACCGGTGAAGATCCTGTAACCATAGAAGACGTTTATGAACCGTTCCTTTTGCAGAACGGATTCCTTCATAAGACACCCAGAGGAAGAATGCTTACTTTAAGAGCTTTCGAGCATCTGGGACTTACACCTCCGCCGTCTTTCATAGTGGGCATGAAGAGCACTGAAGTTGCTCCGCCGCGCTACGAGAACATCTCGATAGAAGACTGGCAGAATTCCAATAAGGACGGCGATTCCTGATGGGGAAGATGCTCCTTCACGCATGCTGCGGTCCCTGCGCCATGTATCCTTTGGATCTTCTGACTTCCGGAGGACGTGATCTCGACTGCTATTGGTATAACCCCAATATCCAGCCACAGTTTGAGTTTGACCGCCGTCATGAAAATCTCGAAAAGGCCTGTGAGCATTTCAAGATAATGCTTATATCCGAAGGCACCGAGTGCATGCAGGATTACTGGCTTTCCAGAGAATACCTTAATGAATTCTTTTCAAGATGCGAGATGTGCTACGACATAAGAATGGATCACGTTGCAAAGTTTGCTGCAGAGAACGGCTATGAGACTTTCTGTACGACACTTCTGGTGAGCCCTTATCAGCAGCACGATAAGATTGCTCAGATAAGCGATGAGAAGGCTTCGAAGTACGGAGTTAAATTCGAATACATGGATTTCCGTCCGGGATTCAGACAGGGCCAGGACATGGCAAGAGAGATAGGCCTTTACAGACAGAAATTCTGCGGATGCATATTCTCTTTAGAGGAATCCAAATTCAGGGATAAGATTTATAAATCTTTTGAAGACGGTTCCTTAGCTTCAACCAAAACAGAATAATAACCTTCGTAGATTACCATTCCGGGCTTTGCTCCCGGAATCTTTTTTACATGGGAAACAGGGCAGTAGTCTACCTCAGCCTTAAGCTGTCCGGGCTTAGAATCTTCTGATGTCATGTGTTCTTCAAGGATGATCGCCTTTGAGAAGAAGGCAGCAAGACTTGCCGCTTCCAGTACCGCATTATCTGAAGGCATTTCCTCGTTGGGCTTTGTCTTAAGGATTACGTGTGTTCCGGGAAGTCCTTTAACATGGAACCACCAGTCGCGTCTGGAAGCAGTATGGAAGGTGAGCTGTTCGTTCTGGATGTTGTTTCTTCCCGCAAGGATCTCATAACCGTCAGACGTCATGTATCTTCTGCAGGGAAGCGCTCTTTCCTTGCTCTTGTCCTTATTGCCTTTATTCATGTTGGCTCTCTTGGCAGCTTCTCTTAAAGCACGTGAAGAAGCTTTGCCTGATTTGGCAACGCCGACCATCTTATTCGGATCGCCTTTGTTGGCGTTAGAGTTCTTAGATGAAGCTGCGCTTTTTCTAAAACCGGAATCGCCGGATATTTCAGCACGGATCTCTTCGTTTATTGCTTCAAGATCTTCAACACTTGATGCGGCATTTACGGCTGCATTGAGAGAACGGAGGTACTGCGCTGCCATCTCGTCTTCCTTAAGATAGTTTTCTGCAAGTTCCATCTTGCGCTTTGCTTTATGGAAACGCTTGTAGTATTCCTGTGCGTTGCCGGAAGCGTCGAGCGTGGGATTAAGAGGGATCGTGATCTCGCTTTGGTTCTCGCTTGCATAGTCGGTGAGAGTAACGCTTGATTCACCCTGTTTGATCATGTACTTGTAGGTGAGGATAAGGTCGCCAGAATGCTTTAATGCATCAGCCTTTTTGCCTTCCTCAAGGTCCTGTTCGTGGATCTCACGCTTCTTAATGACTCTCGCAAGCACACTTCCGATTATCTGGCTTAACCTGTCGCGGCCCTTATCCATTACGAGCCTTGAATCTCTTGCCTGATAGCACATGTCGATTCCTTCAGAGATTGAAGAGATCTGCTTTGTCTTAGAATAGCCTTTGAGTTCGACGATGGAAGCATCTTCAGGCTCACCGTCTTCGCCGTAGAAAACATAAGGCTTATACGTGCCTTCTGTAATTGCAGTCAGGAATCCGCTTATTGCATTTATGAGCCTGGTCTTCTCGCTGTCTGTGAGCATCTGCAGAGTCTTTCTGTCGTCGATGTCAGCTTTATCAGTTATGTAAGCTGCAAGGACAGGGGACAGGCCCAGTATGGAACCCACAAGAGCTTTAGCGACGGGGCGCTGGAGTTCTGTTTCCATAAACGGCAGTTCACCGCCTTTTGCGATCTCCAAAGCCTTTTCGGGCTTGAACTTATCCTGTGACGGCGGATATTCATAGACGCGCGCCGGCATAACTTCTCTTACTCTTGATACCGAGAAGTCTACATGGATAGCAGAATCAAGGATCCTGCCGTTCTCGTTTAAGAGGATAAGATTAGAGAATCGTCCCATTAACTCAACAATGAGGGTGTATGTTTTCTTATCTTTTAATTCGTCGTATTTGCTGACGGTGATCTCAATGATTCGCTCGTATCCGGGATTGGTAACGCTCTCGATCCTTGAACCCGCAAGATACTTACGGAGCAGCATGCAGAATGACGGCGGAATGGAAGGATTTTCCATTGTGTTCTCGGCAAAGCAGATCCTGGGAGCGCCGGGATCGATAGAAATGAGGAGCTTCTGGTATCCGCCCGTAAATCTGATGTGGAGAATAACGGTATGCTTGTCAGGCATGTAGATCTTGTCCACACGCTTACCTTCGAGTGACTTGTTAAGTTCGTTGGCTAAAAGCTGACAGGTTATGCCGTCAAGTGTCACGGCTTTATACCTCGTCTTCTACGGCACTGTCCGTGTCTTTATTCTTCTTTCCGGAGAATACGAGCGTAAGGATTACCCATACGACAACTGCAAGTAAGACTTCGACACCAAGTATCTTGAAGAATGTCTCGTAGCTGTTCCAGCTGATGAGAAGGTCGAGTCCCACGATTAAGAGTGAAGCAGCTATGAAGATAACAGGCATGGCTGCTCTTGAAGATGCAAATCTTTTGAAAAGGGAAGAAGCACCTGATTCAGTCTGAACAGGTGCTGTTGTCTTCCTTGATGTGCTGCGTGAACCGGAAGAACGGGCAGGTTTTTTAGAGGAGCTGCTTTTCGAGCTCCTTGATGAACCTGATGAACGTGATCTGCCGGTGTTTGCCATTATCAGCCGATGTTCTCTTTCTCCTTGAGGAGACGCTTGATCTTCTCAGTAGGATTGATAAGGCTGGAAAGTGATGCATCGTGGTTGATCGCATCGATGAGGAGTGCGACGAACTTGCAGAGGTTAACGTCTGCAAACCAGGGTGCCTGCAGAAGCTCGGGTCTTCTGTAGATGAGGTTTGTGGCAAATACTTTATCGATTACGCCGTCTTCGTATGCAGCGTTGAAATTGTCGATGCCTTCTGTGAAGAGAGCGAAAGTAACTGCGCAGAATACCTTTCTTGCTCCGCGCTCTTTCATCTCACGTGCGATGTCGATCATGGAATCACCTGATGAGATCATGTCATCAACGATGAGGATATCCATGCCTTCAACTGATTCACCGAGGAACTCATGAGCAACGATCGGATTTCTGCCGTCAACGACTCTTGTGTAGTCTCTTCTCTTATAGAATGTTCCGAGAGGGACACCGAGGATCGAAGCATAGTACATTGCTCTGCCGATACCGCCTTCATCAGGGGAGATGATCATGAACTTACCGCTCGAGAACGAGAGGTCAGGTAATTTCCTTGATGATCTGATATGTTGTGGGAAGGCTCTCGAAACCTGCAAGAGGGATTGCGTTTGCAACTCTCTCGTCGTGAGCATCGAAAGTGATGATGTTTGCTACACCGAGCTCATAGAGCTCTTCGAGTGCGAAAGCGCAGTCAAGAGACTCTCTCGCATTTCTCTTGTGCTGACGGCTCTCATAAAGGAAAGGCATGATGACATTGATTCTTCTAGATTTACCGGAGCATGCAAGGATTACACGCTTGAGATCCTGATAGTGATCGTCAGGGCTCATACGGTTATCGTAACCGAACATCTTGTATGTGCATGAGCAGTTCATGACATCGCTTACAAGATAGAGGTCATGGCCTCTTACGGTGTTCTTTACGACAGCCTTACCTTCGCCGGAAGAGAATCTTGCGTTCTCAACGGGAATTCTGTAATCCTCTCTGAAGAAACCCGGATACGTATTAACGATCTGTTCCTTCTGATACTCGGAACGTCTCTTGTTAAGGTAGAAGTTGACCTTTTCTGTGAAGTCCTCACTTCCTCTCAGAGCAATAAGACCGATAGGTCCTACCGGCGCCATGGGATTGTCGCCGTATTGGTCGTAGCGGGAATAAGCTTTTTCGTCAGATGCTGATGTCATAATTGCAGCCTGCCTTTCATGCCTTAATATAATTTCTTTTAAACTTCATTAAATTCATCGAAAACCTCTCCGAGTCTTATCTGGCTCGCAAGATCCTGAAGTCTTGCAGTCGAGTTGATAAGATCGTAGACGGATTCATCAGAATTAAGTGCGTCTATTATCCTTGCGACATAAGGTATCATGTCTGCTGACAGATACCATTCGCGCGCCTTGAGTTCGTCAGGTGCATAGATGAGGTTGGTAGTGCAGATGCACTTGATCAAGCCGTCCATATGCGCCTTGTCGAAAGCATCGAGTCCGTTGGTAAAAAGTCCGAAGGGGGCAAGGCAGTAAATGTCCTTTGCGCCGTTGCTCTTGAGCTTTGTAGCCGTACGGAGCATCGTCTCGCCTGAATTGAGCATGTCATCGATAAGGAGGATGTCCTTGCCGGCAACATCATCGCCGAGATATTTAAATCCCTTAACCACTTTGCCGTCCTGGTTGTGATAGTAACGGTAGAAGAAGCTCAAAGGGAGGTTCAGGTGTGATGAGTAAAAAATAGCCCGCGATATACCTGTTTCATCAGGGCTGACCACGAGCGTAGAATCCTTGTCCATCTTGATAGAACCGAACTTGTTCAAGAGAGTTGATGTCATCTTGAACTGGCAGCGCGGCATCTCGATAGACATGAGCGGAACTGCATTTGCAATTCTTGCGTCGTGGGGATCGAAAACAATAAGATTAGCAACACCTAACTTATATAACTTCTTTAACATGTCAGCGCAGTCGTAGGACTCTCTGTGAGAGTCGAGCTTTTCGCGTCTGCCTTCGTAAACGAAAGGCATGATGACATTGATACGCTTAGCCTTACCCTTGAGAGCAGATACGATCCTCAAAAGGTCCATATACTGGTCGTCAGGGGAGATGACGTGTGAACCGTCAACAAGTCTTACATCCATGTTGTGTGAGAGAACATCGGTAATGACGTAAATATCATGACCTCTGACGCTCTCTTTGATGGAGAATTTGCCTTCACCTGACTGGAATCTGATAAGTTCGGTATCAATAAGATAGTTTTCGCGTGAATATCCGGGATCGTTAGCGTAAATGTTTCCGGGTCTTTGAGCTCTTATCTTTCTCTTTGTGGAAAGCACATCGGAAACCTGCTTTACGAAAGCCTTGTTGGAAGTATGTGCAATTATGCCAATAGGACCGAAAGGTGCCAAATATGTATCCTTATAGCCTGTATTGACATATAAGTCGCTCATGGCAGCGCATAACCCCCAAAGAAGTGATAATTAAATAATATCCGAGTAACAAAACAATTCAAATGACTTTATTCTGAAAAAATGCACTAAAAGTCTTTGAATTTATGTTCAATCTTTGCATACCTCATCAGAGAGAGCCTGCTTTAAATCATTTATTCCTGATTTTTGAGGGTTGGTCTCACTGCTCGAAACCGCGAAAACCCTTGCATCTTCGGCAAAATCAAGGACTTTTGACATCATCTGCAGCTGTTTTCTGACCTGCTGTGCAGAAAGCTTGTCACACTTGGTAAAAACCAAAAAATAGGGAAGATTTGCACTGTTTAAGTAGTTAAGCATTCCGATATCGTCATTTGACGGTTCATGCCTTATGTCTATAAGCAGAAGAACAAGGTCGATTCCGGTTCTGACCCTGAAATAGTTGTCGCAGAGCTCCGAAAAGCCTCTGGATTTATCCTTGGAAGCCTTTGAATATCCGTATCCGGGAAGATCGGCAAGGATTGCCTGGCCGTCCATATCAAAATATATGATCTGCTGCGTTTTGCCCGGTGTCTGAGAAACCCTTGCAAGCTTACCGTTATTGCCCAAAGCGTTTACCAGTGAAGACTTTCCGACATTGGATCTGCCGGCGAGAACGATCTCAGGCAGATTGCCGTCAGGGAGGTCCTTGATGTTAGCGCATGTCTTTAAATATCTGATCTTTCCGTAATTGATAGCCATGTTTATAACTCTGTTCAAAGTGTTCAACTTGTCGGTTTTGTCGGTTTCTTTGTCGGTATTTTGAGACGAAAACCGACAAAGGGCCGCATTAGAATTTTAACATGAAGGACTACTATGGCAAAACATACAGAAACAAAGGGTTTTCAAATGCCGCTGAATCAATAAAACAGCGCCTTTCTCTGCTTGCTTCAGATGCCCGTAATCTTTGCAGGGTTGTGATTAAGCGTCCGCTGGTTATTCCGGCTGTTTTGATGATGTTTTGCTGTTTTATAAGTTATTATCTTTCATCTTGGATACCGTCAGTGGTTATAGCCTTTGCTGTCCTTGCTTGTTTTGCTTTCATTTCAAAGCGTGTTTCAGTCAATAAAAACGCTTTGCTGTCAGTTGCCGTATTGCTAATTGCAGTTCTTGTTTATATCGGTTTATTTATCAGTACAAAACTTAATTCATATAATGATGAATCAGAGTGTTATAAATGCACTGTTATCAGGGTATCAGAAGACCTTTCGGGAGAAATTGTTCTTACTGTAAAACTGGAAGGCGGAGTGTTAGCGCGTGCTAACTTTTATTGCGAACATGGTGATGTTGATCCGGGAGATATTTTGGTTTTATACGGAAAGATTAAAGAACCGGAAAAAGCAGGTAATCCCGGTGAGTTCGATTACAGGGAATATCTAAGAAAACAGGGTATTCTTAATACGATTTCCTGTAAAAGATATGAAGTGGTCGGCAAAGCCGGTTTTCCTGTAAATATCACAGGCAAATTTCAAAGCATTTTTCTTGCATTGAGGGTTAAGTGTTTTGAGGCGGTTACAGAATCATTTAATGCAACAGATAAAGCGCTCGCAGCAGCCGTTTGCATAGGTGATAAATCCCTTATAACGCCTGACGTTAAAAGGGATTTTAAGATGTCATGCTGCTCGCATCTTCTTGCAGTTTCAGGCACTCATTTTGCAGGCTTTCTGGCGTGTCTTCCTGTAGTTTTAAATGTGCTTAAAGTTAAGCGGAAAAATGCGATTATTGTACATGCTGTTTTCTGTATCCTGATCGGCTGCCTTACCGGCTGGAGTGATTCGGTTACGAGAGCAGCGATAATGAGCATATGCTTATTTGCAGACAGGGAGTGGCTGTCGGCATTAAGCCTTGCTTCGATCGTTATGATGCTTGCAGATCCTTTCTGTCCGTTATCAACAGGTTTTCAGATGAGTTTTTGTGCCGTGATCGCAATTAAAGTATATGGCGCCAAGATCACTGATTTTCTTACAAAGTTTCGTATTGGTGAAAAGCTTTCCTCGGTATTAAGCGTGACTGTTTCAGCAAGTCTTGGATTGATACCGTTTTGGTCAGAAGTATCAATGAGGCCTGATAGTGAGCATATGCTAATTCAGATATCAGGTTCATTTATAGCAGGAGCTGCCTGTACGTTCTTTATTCCGTGTGTTTTTCTTTGTAAATTGCTTCCTTTCTTGAATCAATATCTGTCGATGCCTTTAAAACTCTGTCTTGAATTACTGCTGACCCTGGTGAATAAAGGATGTTCATTAAGTGAGAAGGGTGGAAGTCCTGTTAATCTTAGTAATCTTCTATTACTGCTTCTCGGAATAACCGTTTTTCTTTTCATGATCCCGCCTTGTGTACTAAAAAGACTGTTCTTTAAACCTGTTGTATTAGTTTTAGCTGTATTTATTGGATTTGAGTCTTTCTCCGTTATTAACAAGCCCGCTTGCCGTATAGTTTTTGCCGATGTCGGGCAGGGAGACTGCTGCCTGATAATGACGCCTGAAAAGACATGTCTTATCGATGCCGGAACATATGACGAAGGAAGCTCAACAGTAACAGATTTGCTTGACTATTATGGTATTTACCAGGTTGATATTTGTGTCATGAGTCATTGGGATGTCGACCATGCCGGCGGCATAGCAGCTTTATGTGATCAGGGTAGGACTAAAAGCATACTGACTTCCTATGTTCCTTTGCCTAATGACAGTGATAAAGATGTTCAGGAATTCTTTCTGTCCACGTCCTTAAGCGGCTACGATAATTCGCTCTATTTATCGCAGCTTCAGCCTGTATATGCAGGCGACAAGATTTCTTTGTCTGATTCAGTTTGTTTGGATGTTCTTTATCCTTTTGAATGTAAGGGCGGAGGCAATGAAGACAGTCTTGTCCTGATGCTGCATGTCAGCGGTGAAGAAGAGACGGAGATCCTTTTCACGGGTGATATCGGTTTTGAATCTGAAACAGCCCTTATGGATTCAGATGTTGATCTTGACTGCGACATCCTCAAAGTAGCTCATCACGGCTCGAAATACTCGACTTCTGATTCCTTTTTGGAAGAATGTTCACCTGAAGTGGCCGTAATCTCCGTCGGCGCACATAACTTCTACGGCCATCCGTCTCCCGACACCCTTGAACGCCTTGAAACCTATGGCTGTGAAGTTTTCAGGACCGATCTGGAAGGGGCGGTGATGCTGGAGTATTAGCTTTTGCCGTAATTTGTCCCATAAAGGCCATTAGATTTCAAACTTTGTTTGTTATACTTTTCAATGACTTGAGATATAACAAACGGTTCGCAACCCTTGCAAGCAAGTTGCTCACTCGTTTGTTATAATCATTTCGAGTATATGGGACATATATGGGAAAATAGGAAAGGTCCGGCCTTTTTGCCGGAGAAACGGAGATTATGCACAGTAAGATTAACAAAACAGTTAGAGTGATGATCGGTGCCGTACTGACGGCATCCGTTGTTGCCGCATCGATAACGGGCTGTACTCCTGTTGAAACGCAGCAGTCCACGGACGGCATGCGCGACGGTAACGACATCAATACTTATGCTTCAACAGAAGAGACGGAGCCTGAAAATACTCCGACACCGACAAATTCACCGACGCCGACACCGAGCCCCACGCCTTCGATTCCGCACATGAATAAGCCTGATGTGGATACGACGGCACCGTTCTTTTTGAACCTGCCTGACAGCGTGAGCGTTCAAAATGGCGACGAGTTTGATATCCAGCGTTATATCGGATATATCGATGACTGCGACAGTGACGTCGATCTTCAGGTAGACGGTGAGGTTGATACTTCCGAGGACGGAAGTTATTCGCTCTCGCTGACTTTGACCGATGATGCGGGCAATACAAAGTCTGGAAGCATGACGGTTAATGTCTATACACCGAGCTCAAGCGGTGGTGGAGGCGGAGGATCTTCCGAACATACGACACTTGCTTACAACGATTTTATGGCAAGGTATCCTGATGCAGATATCGCATACGGTATCGATGTTTCAAGATATCAGGGAGATATCGACTTTAATGCGGTTAAGGCAGCAGGATGCGATTTCGTCATGCTCAGAGCCATGATCTACAACAACGGTGAGACAGAAAGTTCGAAGAATACTATGCGGATGCCAAGGCTGCAGGCCTTCTTATCGGCGTTTATTACTATTCGACAGACAGCAATCTTGAAGAACTTCACGATCACTGTGAGGAACTTCTCGGCGTGCTTGAGGGCAAGGAACTTGATCTTCCCGTAGCATTCGACTGGGAGAGCTGGTCTCATTTCCAGAAGTACAAGATGAGCATCGTTGACATCAACAACCTGTTCTATGAATTTGCAGGTATTATGGATGAGAACGGCTACAGCACGATCCTTTATGCCAGCAAGTATTATCTTGAGATCATCTGGGAGCCGGCAGGTTACGATGTATGGCTCGCTCACTATGTAAAAGAAACCTCTTATGAGGGCGACTATACAATGTGGCAGACGGGTTCGATCGGAAGGATCGACGGCTGTGACGAAGACGTTGATACGGATATTCTGTTCAAGAGCAGATATCCGCACCTTTTCGGCGGAGGTTAACACGGATTGGCTAAGGCAAAGGCACTTCCCA
Organism: uncultured Saccharofermentans sp.; assembly: GCA_905234715.1. GTDB lineage: Bacteria > Bacillota > Clostridia > Saccharofermentanales > Saccharofermentanaceae > Saccharofermentans. The sequence continues at coordinate 757 of CAJOJI010000043.1, read as the reverse complement.
AGGGAGTTTTGAATTCCCGTCAGATGCTCACAAAGATCAACAAAGAGCCTGATTCTTTGGGTCTTGTGCTTTTGTACGGCACCGAGAATTACATGATCGACGGCGCAGTATCCATGCTCAAGAAGGTATGCCTTGGTGAAGGCGCCGAAGACATGGATTATGCCGTTCTTGATACCAGGACAGGCGATAAGTTCGACATGGGCAAGCTTGAAGAGCTTATCTCAATGCCGCCGTGGATGTCTCCCAAGAGACTTGTTGTTATCAAGCAGTCCGGACTTCCGAACAGGGAACTGTCCGAAAAAGACGATGAGATACTGAAGAATATCCCGTCTTCTACGGTGGTTGTCTTCTTCGAAGAGAGTGTGGACAGCCGCAAGAAGACGTTTAAGGCTTTCCAGCAGTACGGCGTCGTTGCCTCGATGAGCGGATTTGAAGAAGACGAGCTCACAGGCTGGTTAAGCAACAGATTTGCCAAAGAGAATCTGAAGATAGGCTTTGAAGCCGCCAATTCCATGGCTTCCAGATGCGCAAACAACATGATGGAACTCGTAAACGAGGTCAATAAGGTTGCGCTTTATTGTCAGGGCAAGGGCTACACTGAGGTTACGCCTGATATAGTCGAACTTTGCTGTCCGCCTGATCTGAGCGGCAAGATCTTCGACATCATGGATGCCTGCGGCAGCGGAAATGCCGATGTTGCGCTCGGTACTCTAGATAAACTCATTGCAAATAAGGAGCCTCTGGCAAGGATCAGGGT
>CAJOJI010000042.1 GCA_905234715.1 uncultured Saccharofermentans sp. | reverse complement strand
CTTATCGATAAGTTTGATAAAGGGTATAAGGAAGTTTCCCTCTATTTCGATCATCTTAATAAGATCTTCGAGATAAGGAAAAGGAGTAATCCGACTGTTAAGTCGGCATTGGAGGAGAGAAAGCAAAATGAACGTAAGTGAGCTCGAGAAATATCTGAACGAGGCTTTTCCTGTAGAGAACGCATTGGATTACGATAATGTGGGACTTATCGCAGGAGACAGAAATAAGATAGTAACGGCGATCCTTGTATCACTCGACCTTACAGATAAGGCTATCGATGCTGCTAAAGAGGTTGGTGCCAACGTCATCGTAACTCATCACCCGATAATCTTCGGCGGCATTAAGACTCTTACATTGGACGATCCTACGGGAAAGACACTTGTTAAGCTCATTCAGTCTGGCATCTCGGTAATTGCATGCCATACCAACCTGGATCTCACAAATGAATTCGGCAATCTTGCGATCGCAAGCAAACTCGGCGCTGAAGAGCCGAAGACTCTGGCCGGTGCTCTCTGCGGTGTTGTATATGAACTTCCCATGGATATGAAACTTAAGGATTACTGCCATAAGGTTGTTTACGATCTCGGATCAAGCGGAGTGATTACGATCAACAATCCGGAAAATACCGTTAGAAAAGTATTTGTACAGGGCGGAGCTTTTGATGAGGATTCACTTGATGCAGTTATCAAGAGCGGTGTCGATACCGTTGTATCCGGTGAGATCAAGCATCACATCTGCGTAGGACTTGAACAGATGGGCATTAATACAGTAATTGCAGGCCACTCTGCAACAGAGCAGGCATATCTGCCCAAGATTAAGCAAATGCTCTCTGAAAAGTATCCCGGAATATCAATAACTGTGAATTATAACAACGAAGTATCATCTATACTTTAAGTGATTTTATTATTAAAATAACTATGTTTTTCGGGCAGGCCGAGACGATCGCGGGCGCCACAGTACGAAAGTACGGCGCATGAGGAAAGTCCGGGCTCCACAGGACAGGGTGCCGGGCAGTTCCCGGTGAAGGCAACTTTAAGGAAAGTGCAACAGAAAAGAAAACCGCCCGAAAGGGTAAGGATGAAAAGGCGAGGTAAGAGCTCACCGGCGGTGTGGAGACATACCGGCCTTGTAAACCCCATCCGGAGCAACGTCGTGGAAAGGCATATCGTGGTCCGCGAGCCTTAGGAGACGGCTTGAACGTATTAGAAATATTACGTCTAGATAGATGATCGTCACATACAGAACCCGGCTTACCGGTCTGCACGGAAAACGTAAATTATTAAGCATTTTATTAATGGAGGATATAAACATGTCAGCAGAATCTTACTTGAGCAGAGGCGTTTCACCCACAAAGGATGATGTTAAGGCTGCAGTTAAGAATCAGAGCAAAGGTGTTTTCCCCGGAGCTTTCTGCAAGCTTATTGAAGACCTTGCAGGCGATCCCGAATATTGCACAGCAATCCATGCTGACGGTGCAGGCACAAAATCCTCCGTTGCTTACCTCATGTATAAGGAAACAGGCAACTACGACTGGTTCAAGGGTCTTGCCCAGGATTCACTTGTAATGAATACAGATGACCTCGCTTGCTGCGGTGTTACCGAGAATCTTATGCTTTCAAACACCATCGGCCGTAACGCTCACAGAGTTGACGGCAAGGCAATCGCAAAGGTTATCGAAGGTTACGATGAGATAATCGCAAAGCTTGCTGCTAACGGAATCAACATTACAATGTGCGGCGGTGAGACTGCTGATGTCGGAGATCTTGTTAAGACACTCATCGTTGATTCAACACTCGTTGCAAGAGCTAAGAGATCCGATGTTATCAATGCAGCTAACATCAAGCCCGGCAATGTTATCGTAGGTCTTGCTTCTTTCGGTCAGGCTACATACGAAGACAAGTACAATTCAGGTATGTCTTCAAACGGCCTTACGGCTGCACGTCACATGCTTCTTAACAAGCATTACTATGAGAACTACAAGGAATCTTTCTCAGATACATTAGGTGAGGACAAGGCATACTGTGGTAAGTATCTTCTTTCCGACAAGCTTCCCGGAACAGACATAACAGTAGGTGAGGCTATCCTTGCTCCTACAAGAACATTCCTTCCTGTAATCTCCAAGGTTCTTGCTTCTTACAGACAGAACGTATACGGAATCATTCACTGCACAGGCGGCGGACAGGCTAAGTGCCGTGACTTCGGTACAGGCGTGCGTTACGTTAAGGACAACCTTTTCGAACTGCCACCGCTTTTCCAGGCCATCTATGAATCAGGTGAGATCCCGATGAAGGAGCTCTATCAGGTATTCAACTGCGGTCACCGTATCGAGTTCTATGTTGATGAATCAGCAGCTGCAGGCATCATTGAAATCGCCAAGTCGTTTAATATCGAATCCAGGGTTATCGGCCATGTGGAAATGTCTTCAAACGGTAACACAAATGAAGTATTAATCAAATCTAACGGCGAGGAATATGTTTATAATTGATTAAGGGCAGGACAATACCTGCTCAAATAATTAAAAGGCAGGTGTTGTTATGGACTCAGTCAAAAAGTATGTTGCCGAGTTTATCGGTACCTTCACTTTAGTACTAGTTGGTTGCGGTACAGCAATGTTGGTAGGATGTGATGCTGCTAACGGCGGCGGATATGTTCTTACTGCTTTCGCGTTTGGTCTTGTTATTGTCGGTATGGCATATTGTGTCGGAAACGCTTCCGGCTGCCACATTAATCCGGCTGTTTCTTTAGGTTGTTTGATCTCAGGCAGAATGGGAATCAAGGATTTCCTTTTCTATATTATCTGCCAATGCTTAGGCGCTATTTCAGGTGCAGCTTGCCTCAAGATCATCTTCAGCTTGGGTCAGGTTACGGATATGACCGGCGGTTTGGGATCTAACGGTCTTGCAGGCGTTAACGGCAGCTGGGCTGCAGGTCTTATCGTAGAGATCCTTCTCACATTCATCTTCGTGCTTGTTATCCTCGGAGTTACGGATCCTGCTTACAACCACGGTTCATTCGGCGGCGTTGTAATCGGTTTCTCACTCGTTATGGTTCACATCTTAGGCATCGGTCTTACAGGAACATCAGTTAACCCTGCACGTTCTTTGGGACCTGCTATTTTCGCAGGCGGTGATGCTCTCACTTCATTGTGGGTATTCATCGTAGGACCTTTCGTCGGTGCAGCTCTCGCAGCTTTGATCTACAAGCTCATCGGCGGCAAGAAGAAAGAAGTAGAAAAACCTTACTGATTCATTATTAACCCGACCGGGTAGAAAGGGCTGTCTCTGGAGAAGAGGCGGCCCTTTTGCTTTGAACGGAAATAAAAAACTGCCCCGCATTAAGCAGGGCAGTAATCAGCATAAGTTATCTTATTATCAGATCTGGTTATCGCAGTAAGTCTTATACTTGCTCTTTAGTTCGTTCATTGCGTTCTTCATTGCACGCTGATACTCGGAAGTCTTTTCCCAGTCACCTGATTTAACGGCAGCTTTGATTCTTGTGAAGATGGATGCCTGTTCATCGGTATCCTTGGCAAGAAGGATCTTGAGGTCTTCGATGTCGTTCCAGAGTCTGTTGTCGTAGCTTACTGAACCGTCATCAGACCTTGTGATGCTTCTGATAAGTGAGAGGTTAGCAGGGATGATCTTTTCCATGAGTTCCATCTCCCAGCGGACGAGCATAGCCTGATAGTAGGAGTTGAGGAGCTTGTCATCGAAAACGTTTCCTCTGCAGAGGATTGAAGAGATGTTCTCATCTTTCAATGTCTTGATAGACTCATAAACCGTTGCGGCAGGGGTTCCGAAGAGTCTGTCTCTTTCATTGGAATCCATATCCTCAAAGATATCGTCTTCGCAGCGGTAGAGTCTGTCTTTTTCAAGATAGTTGCTCTCTGCACCGTAAGGCTTTGTGAATTCAGCTTCGAGTTCCTTGGAGTTCTTGCCTGAATCCAGAGCATAAGCGATACCGTCGAGCATTGCCTGATATACAGAAGCAAGGCAGAGGTATGTGTTTGTGTGAGGGTTCGGAGCACGGAGCTCGAATCTTGTCGCATACTTTGTGTCTTCGCTTCTGACAAGTCCCAAAAGAACTGATCTGTTACGTGAAGGTGTATGAACATCCATACCGATCGAAGCTACGCTGTGTGTAGGAGCTTCGAATCCGGGAGTGAGACGTTCGAATGCATCTGTTGTAGCAGAAACGAAGGGGTTGATCACGTTGCTGTAGTGCTTCATGATGCCCATGAGTGAACCCCAGCCGAATCTGGAGAGGAAATCAACTGTTGTATCTTCGGGTGCGAAGAGGTTGATCTTCTTGCCGCTCTTAAGGTAAGCAACAGCATTTACGTGTGTATGCTCGCCTGAACCTGCAACGCCCGGAAGAGGCTTTGCATTGAAGCTGACATCAAGACCGTGAAGTCTGAAGATCTCTTTGATGATGATTCTTGCGATGAGCTCGTAGTCAGCGCCCTGGAGAGCATCTGAATACTTCCAGTCAACTTCGAGCTGCTCCATGATGAAATGGAATTCACCGGATGAATTGAGGGAAGCCTTAACGCCGCCGACTTCCTTATGGCCCATCTCGGGATTGAAGCCGTAATTCTCAAGGATGAGGATGACCTGCTCAAGAGCGGTTCTTACAACACCCTTTGTGCGCTTCCAGTAAGATTCCTTAAGTTCCTGTGAGATGGAGAGCTGTTCAGTGCTGATGATCTCGTCAGGTGAATTTACCCAGAACTCAAGTTCTGTAGCCGTGATCAAAGTGATGCGGTCGAGCTCGTCGGGAGTGAAGCCGTATTCTGAGCACAAAGCTGAATCTTTAAGGAAACGGTCTTTGATCGTTGTCTCGAAGTTCTTTGTGCTGTTACGCAGGATCGATCTGGAGCAGACTTCTTCGCCGTTATGTGTAAGGAAAGAGGGGATCCTCAATGTTCCTATGGGCTTGCCGCTCTCATAGTCGATGTGTTCGTAGTTATAGTCGACATACCAGATGACTTTGCTGTCAGGGATAAGGTCGACTTTACCGTCGTTTAATGTGGCAATACCGGGAAGTACAACGGAAGAACCGTCTGTCTGAACTGCCTTGCCGTTCAGATAATTCTCGATGTTGTCAATGAAATCTGCGATGGGGATCTTCTCGTCTGTATCGTTGCCCATGAGGTCAACTGCAGCCAGGGAAACGAATCTGATCTCGGGATGAGCGCTTAAAACGTTCCTGATGTCCTGAGCAGAATGGTTCTTGGCGGGAATTACATAGAGCAGATCGGGTTTAACATGGAATTCAATCATTTGTATACGACCTTCTTAAAATATAATAGGGTGATTGTATCACAAGTCTTTGTTTTAGAGTAAATAATCTAAAATATTTTAGTCTTTCCTAATTTGACGATTTTGTCGTAATATATCGATATTGAGATTGTAGGGGATTAGCAAATGTTTCTTTCTGTAGCGAAAAGCATTTTCGATATAGATAACGTCGGCAACAGGTGGGGAGTACGTATCCTTTATCTGATCACCGTCGTTCTTAATGCTGCGATCCATTTTAATCCCTGGGCAGATACTGATTTCACGCCGCTTCAGAACTGGGTCATGACAGTATATGACATGACCGATTATGATCCTGAGAGATATAACGCTCTCATGTCCAACATTCCTTTGAGCACAGGAAACCTGATCTATCTGTTTTCTGCCGTTATCGGCGTCATTATCCTTTTGGCAAGCGCATACCTTTATGCAGCTATTTTTGTCAGGAATTTCCGTATGGAGAAGCTCGCTTCCATCAAGGATCCCGATCCTGAAGTCGTAAATTATGCAGTATCGCATATTCCGGATAAGCCTATAAAAATATCCGAGCTTATCGGCAGACTCGTTCTGCTCTTGCTCATTTCCATTGTTATTGCGGTTCCGCTCCTGTCGATCACAATGTATTTCCTGTTCCTTGCTCTGATAGGACTTCCGTTTGTATTTACCATTCCGGTTGCTTATCTTTCAGGCGACAAGGGGCTTATACAGTCTATTCCGTATGCAGTTAAGATCTCCAGGAAGTATTATTTCATCAACATGAGAAGTATCGCACTGGTCCTTTTTGCTGCGATAATCGTTGATTTTACGGTTCCTTTCCTTGCAAATGTGTCTCTTACGGCGTTTTATATCGTTGATGCCGCGGTTACCACATGGCTGTGGCTGTCGTTCGCAAGGCTTGCGGCACTGGCTTACTGTACCATGAAGGATTTCCCGATCAAGGGCGGAAAGAGACCTTTTGCGATCTGACTTCTGTACAAAACAACGATAAATGGACAGATTTGAGTAAAAAATCTTATATTCGCGAGATTGTTTTTGCCTTTATTTATAATTATTATTAGTTCGTTGAGAATTTAATTGGAGGTTCAACTATTATGGACGTTAATGAGAAAGCAATTAAGATGCACGAAGAGTGGGCTGGTAAGATCGAAGTTATTGCCAAAGCTCCCGTTGGTTCCAAGGAGGAACTAGCTATCGCTTATACACCCGGTGTAGCAGCTCCTTGTCTTGAGATTCAGAAGGATGTTGACCTCTCTTACAAATACACAAGAAGACACAACCTTGTTGCTGTTGTTACAGATGGTACAGCAGTTCTCGGCCTTGGCGACATCGGACCTGAAGCAGGTATGCCTGTTATGGAAGGTAAGTGCGCACTTTTCAAGGCTTTCGGTGATGTTGATGCATTCCCTCTCTGCATCCGTTCAAAGGATGTTGACGAGATCGTTAACACAGTAGCACTTCTCGCAGGTTCTTTCGGTGGTGTAAACCTCGAGGATATCTCAGCTCCCAGATGCTTCGAGATCGAGAAGAAGCTTAAGGAAAGATGCGACATCCCGATCTTCCACGATGACCAGCACGGTACAGCTGTTATCACACTTGCAGGACTTACAAATGCTCTTAAGATCGTTGGCAAGAAGATGGAAGATATCCACGTTGTAGTTAATGGTGCCGGCGCTGCTGCTACAGCTATCACAAAGCTCCTCATCTCCAGAGGTCTTAAGAACGTTATCCTCTGCGACCGTAAGGGCGCAATCTATGAGGGCAGAGAAGGCTTGAATCCTGCTAAGGAAGAGATGGCTAAGATCACTAACCCTGATAAGAAGGCCGGTTCTCTTGCTGACGTTATCGTTGGTGCTGACGTATTCATCGGCGTTTCCGCTCCGGGCGTTCTCACAGCTGACATGGTTGCTACAATGGCTAAGGATCCTGTCGTATTCGCTTGCGCTAACCCTGTACCTGAGATCCTTCCTGATGAAGCTAAGAAGGCAGGCGTTGCAGTTATGGCTACAGGCCGTTCTGACTTCCCGAACCAGGTTAACAACGTTCTCGCATTCCCCGGTATCTTCCGTGGTGCTCTCGACGTAAGAGCTTCTGATATCAACGACGAGATGAAGATCGCTGCAGCTAACGCTATCGCAGGCATCGTTTCTGATGCTGAACTCAATCCTGATTACATCCTTCCTGATGCATTTGATAGCAGAGTTGGTAAGGCTGTTGCAGCTGCTGTTGCTCAGGCAGCCCGTGATACAGGTGTAGCAAGAATATAAATAAACTGATTTAAAGCAACAATCTCCCGCAAATTTGTTGCGGGAGATTTTGCAATTTATAGAAAAGGAGTTTCCACATGATTGACGATTTAGAGCTTTTAAGACTTATTGAGAACAATGCCAGACTTTCCGCGGAAGAGATCGCGGTAATGCTTGGTGTAACCGCCGATGATGTGGAAGCCGAGATCAAGAGACTTAAGGATGAGAACATCATTCTTGGCTATAACACGGTCATCAACTGGGAGAAGAAGGCTCCCGATAACTGCATCGGTATGATCGAAGTAAGGATCACACCCGTTAAGAACAAGGGTTATGACCATATCGCCCAGATCTTGAGCAAGTACGATAAGGTTACCGCATGCTATCTCATGAGCGGCGGATTTGACCTCATGATCATCTATGAGGACAGAAGCCTTAGAGACATCGCTACATTCGTTACTGAAAAGATCGCAACCATGGAAGGCGTTCTTTCCACTACGACCCACTTTATCCTTAAGAAATATAAGGCTAATGGTATAATCTACGATAATCCGAATACTGACGACAGGCAGGCTATCATCTTATGAGTTTTGATTACGATTCCAAGATTTCCAAAGCAGTACAGCAAGTACCGCCGTCTGCTATAAGGAAGTTCTTTGATCTTGCAAATGAGATGCAGGGTCATGTTATTTCGCTTTCTATCGGTGAGCCTGACTTCGTTACTCCATGGTCGATCAGAGAAGCGGCTATTAATTCGATTATTGACGGATATACACATTATTCGCCTAATTCCGGTTATATTGATTCAAGGATCGCAATTGTTGACTATCTCAAGAGAAGATACGGCATCTCTTATGATCCCAAGACCGAGATCCTTATTACCGTTGGCGGTTCAGAAGGTCTTGACCTTGCAGCACGTGCGCTTATCAATCCCGGTGATGAGGTAATCATTGTTGAGCCCTGCTTCGTTGCTTATAAGGCAACTGTTGAGTTTTCACACGGTGTTCCGGTCTTAGTCGAGACAAAGCCTGAGAATAACTATAAGCTAATGCCTGAGGAACTCGAGGCTGCAATTACAGATAAGACCAAGTATGTCATTGTCGGTTATCCGAATAACCCTACAGGCGCTGTTATGACGCTTGAGGACTGGGCAAAGATCAAGGATGTGCTTATGAGACATCCTGATATCATTGTCCTTTCTGATGAGCTCTATTGCGAGCTTAATTATCTTGACGGCAAGCCTGCGTCCCTTGCACAGTTTGCAGAGCTTAAGGAAAGAGTTGTCATGGTAAACGGTTTCTCCAAGTCCTATGCCATGACCGGCTTCAGAGTCGGTTATCTCGCAGGACCTAAGGAGCTTATTACTCCCATGTTCAAGATCCATCAGTACTGCATCATGTGTGCTCCTTCCACATCACAGTATGCCGTTATCGAAGCTGCCATGAATGCTGATGCAGAGATCGCCAAGATGCGTGATGAGTATAACCACAGAAGAAGAGTTATCGTTCAGGGCTTGAAAGATGCAGGCCTCGATTGCTTTACTCCTTACGGTGCTTTCTATGCTTTCCCTTGTATCAAGATCACGGGAATGACGTCAGAGGAATTCTGTGAGAAGTTCCTTCTCGAGAAGCACGTCGCCATCGTTCCGGGCAATGCTTTCGGCAAGTGCGGTGAAGGATTTGTACGTATCAGTTATGCTGCTTCACTTGAAGATATTAAGGAAGCAATGAAACTTATGAAAGAATTTGTTGAAGAACATAAGAGGTAATAAATGCTTGAATTTGACAACATAAGACTCGATCTTGAATCTTACGAAGTGCCTGTAGCAGAGCTTAAGGATGCTCTTCACATTGACCGCGTATCTGACCAGATAAGCGAATATGAGAACCGCATGCAGGAGCCTGATTTCTGGAATAACGTAGACAAAGCTACAGAGATCCAGCAGACATTGGGAAGACTTAAGAAGAAGGTGGAGAGCTATAACGCTCTTGTTGCCGAGAGGGAAGACCTTCTTGCTCTCTGCGAACTCGCCAATGAGGAAGAGGATCTGGATTCTCTGGAAGAACTTAAAGCATCTACTGCTTCTTTCAAAGAAGACTTCGAGAAGATGCGTCTTGAGACACTTCTTACAGGTCCTTACGATGCAAATAACGCAACAATTACGCTTCATGCAGGTGCAGGCGGAACAGAGGCTATGGACTGGTGTTCAATGCTCTACAGAATGTATACCAGATGGGCTGAGAGCCACGGTTTTGCAGTAGAAGAGCTTGATTTTGTTGAAGGTGATACGGCAGGTATCCAGTCAGTATCTTTGATGATCAAGGGCGATTACGCTTACGGTTTCTTAAGATCCGAACTTGGTGTACACAGACTCGTAAGAATATCGCCTTTTGACGCAGCAGGCAGAAGACATACATCATTTGCTTCATGCGAAGTCATTCCTGAATTGGACCAGAAGACAGAAGACGATATCAAGATCGATATGTCAGATGTCCGTGTCGATACATACCGTGCGACAGGTAAGGGCGGTCAGCACATCAACAAGACTGATACGGCTGTCCGTATGACTCATAATCCTACGGGAATCGTTGTATCCTGCCAGGCTGAAAGATCACAGCTTCAGAATAAGGAAACATGCTTGAGAATGCTCAAGGCAAAGCTTTTCGCACTGGCAAGAGCATCAGAGATGGAGAAGATCGAAGACCTCAAGGGTAACCAGATGGAGATCGCATGGGGTTCACAGATCAGATCTTACGTTTTCTGCCCTTATACGCTTGTTAAGGACAACAGAACCGGTTATGAAGAAGTTGATGTTGATTCCGTAATGGACGGAAATCTTGATGGTTTCATCAATGCATATCTTTCGGGAATGAAGAATGAGAAGTAATACGGACTCGGTTTCTGTTACTCCTCAATCTTCCACTCGTCTTTTACAATTTGACGGTTTACGCGGTCTCGCGATCATAACCGTTGTTTTAAGCCATTGCGACATCCTCAATCAGGGATGTGCCGCCAATGGCATTTTTTTTGCACTTACGGGATTCTTACTTATTAATCCCTTTAAAGACGCTTATGAACAGCGTTTTTTATCTATCTGGAATATCCTTAAATTCTATAAATCCAGGATCGTAAGGATATTACCGCCGTATTATCTTGTCCTTTTGATCGTTTTTCTTCATACGGGCTTTAATGTTATTAAAAAGGATGTTTTCCTGAGTCTTCTTTATTTTGGCGGTATATATGAGCATCTTTGGTATGTATACGCTTATTTCTGGCTCATGTATATTATCCCGTTTGTATTTTTCTTCCTGCTCTTACTGGCAAAGAAGATCAAATTCCTACGAAATGATCTTGTCTGCGCAGTTATCTTTTTTGTTTTGGCTGTCGTTATCAGAGTGGTTTTCCTGGCATTTGATATGTTTGATATCAGATTCGACCAGCTGATGCTCGGAATTGCAGCCGGGTATTTATTCAGATATTTAAGAAAGAATGAAAAGGCTTTTTCATCACTAAAGAAACATGCTTTAGCCGGTCAGCTGGCTGTTATTGTTCTTGCGCTTTTATTCGTGTTTTCTTCCTGCGATTTCCTTAAGCTTTTTGATCCGAACCTGGAATATTATTATGTCGGCATGAAATTGGTATTTACCGTCGGGTTCTTAATGAGCATACTTGTTTTGCTTGTTGCTTTGTATCCGGACGGGTTTATCGGCAAGTTCCTTCATTTAAAACCATTAGTGTTTTTGGGGAAGCATACCTTCACGATATATCTTTTGAATTCGTTTATTATTCCGCAGTTTAATATCAAATCCAAATATCTGCTTTTCCTTTGTGTATTTTCGGTGAGTCTGGTTCTTGCTTTGGTTATAGACTTAGCCTTTGATAAAGTAAAAAATGTTATTCAGAATGCGATAAGCAGTGCAAAACTGAAAAAAGGGTGACTTATGAAAAAAGTATTTGGGAAGATCAAAGATATATTTTTGAAGATATTCGGTAAGGCCTGGTGGTTCCTTATCGCGTTCGGTATTGCGATTACTTATATTGTTTTCACTTATGCATTACCCGGTCTTGGGCGGGATTTGCACGGCCTTAGGAATGAAGAATCTGATGGCTTTTTAAGAGAAACTTATCTGGATTATGCTGAATCTTTTTCTGTAAATGACTATGGTAAAACTGTTGTTACAAGTAATATGGGGTCAGAAGGAATGGCGGCCGTTATGGATTTCGGTACCTGGGATACATCTTTCTCAAATATTAACATGGTAACGCTCGATGCTTTTGATGACGATTACTTCACCCCGTATAACGCTGTAATTACTGACGATAACATTATCTATGCCGTAAGAAGCGAGTTTGGTGAGCTAGGTTCCATTTATACATGTGAGACTATCGTAAGGCTTTCAGAGGACTATGAATATCTCGGCGCAGTATGTGAGATCCAATATGAATTTACAGACAGATTAAGACAGTCTAAGATAAGCCGTCTCCATTACCATAACGATACTCTGACGTTTGCAGTTACCGAAGCAGATGGTGTCTGGCTTTATTCAGTTGATACAAAGAGTCAGGTTATTACTAAGAGTGACATTTATCCTACGGATGAGAACGGTACTTTTACGATATCTGTCATTCCGGTTGATGATGCATTCCTCTTTATCAGAAGTGACGGAAATGTTTATCAGACAAAGTTTAATGAGCCTTTGTCGGAAGTCATTTACAAGGTTGATCCCAGTATCGAACTTGACTGTGAGCATCCCTGTTTTGATCTTGCAACTGTAGTTAACGGCAAGCTCTACGTTGCTGACAGCAGTAACTATAATTACATATTCATGCTCGAAAACGGTGAGCTTAAAAAAGCTCTTGATATTAACGTAGATTATTCCTATATAGCTTCACTTGATTCTTACCGTGTGAATAGTTCTGATAATGAATCTCTTGTTATCTGTTTGGATAACGGCGTTTACACATACGACGGTTCCGCTCTGGAGGATCAGGAATGTGTTATCAGGTTCGATCCGACATTCCTTATGTGTTTCAGCATTTTCATGGAAGTCTTGCTGACAATTTCCATTATATGTCTTGGTATAAATCTTATCGTCCGCAAGAAGACACTGCTTTATAAGCAGCTCATTTTGATACTTCCTGTAATATTCTTGCTGACGGTGATAGTTGCTTACTTTGTTTACGTATATAACGACGAGAATATTGAATTAGGATATTTAAGAGAACTTACAGTTATCTGCGATCTCGGCAAGTCTGAGTTTGACGGATATGATTTCTCTGACCTAATGAAGGCAGACGATAAGACCGGTGCTGCTTATAAGGATCTGCAGGATAAGTTCTACAAGTTAAGTACCGCACACGGCGATTACTGGAGTGATGACTATGTATTCTCGGTTGTTTACAAGGTCAACGATTCCGAAGTAATTGTTCTCGCTGCTGACGATACGCTTTATATGCCTCTTCATGTCAGGGATAGAGGAGATTTTTCATGGCTGACCGATGAGGAAGGCGGCAATTCGGTCGATGACGGAGTAGTATCTTTCATTGAAGACGATAACATGGACAGTAAGCTTTCTGTCTTAAGAAAGATATCTGATAAGGATTCAACTGATAATTTCTATCTCATGGTAAGTTCAGACAGAAGATCCCTTTATTCGGAAAGACTGTTGCTTCTTGGTGAAGCTGTTGTCTACAGTTTCGTTATCATATTCATCCTGACGCTTCTCATCGTTCTCACATCGCTAAATACAATGAGAGTAATCAAGAAGGCATCAACAACGGTTAAGAAGCTTTCAAGCGGTGATCTTACTGCCAGGATCAATTACAAATCCAAAGACGAGCTCGGACAGATTTGTTCAGAGGTCAACGAGATGGGTCAGAACCTTGAAAAGATGTTCGACGAGAAGGATAAGACGGAGAAGTTCTACTATAAGTTCGTACCTGAGAAGTTCAGGGAATTGCTCGGCAAGGAGAACTTCACGGATCTTAATCTCGGTGATGCAAAGAGCTGCGAACTTACAGTCCTTTTCTGCGATATCAGAGGGTTCTCCATCAATTCCGAGATGATGACCGCCAAAGAGAATTTTGCCTTTGCCAATGTCATTTACGGTAAGATGGGTCCTATCGTCCGTAAGAACAACGGATTTGTCGACAAGTACATCGGCGACGCCGTAATGGGCCTTTTCGAGAAGCCTGATGACGCTGTCAGATGCGGTATTGAGCTTTATAAGTCGATCGTATTAGATCCTTCTACGGCTGCTGAACTTAAGGTCAGCGACATCAATATCGGTATCGGCGTACACACCGGTATGGCCATGGTAGGTATCGTAGGTGAGGAGGAGAGACTTTCGGGCACCGTTATTTCCGAGACGGTTAATATGAGCTCAAGACTTGAATCACTTACAAAGCAGTATAAGACGGCCATGCTCGTATCAAAGGATACTATCGACAGAATGGCAGATCCTGATTCGCTTGACCTCAGATATCTCGGTATCGTTCAGGTAGCAGGCGTTAACGAAGTTACTGCTCTTTATGAAGTCCTTGACTGTCTGCCTGAGACTGTAAGACCTCAGCGTTCTGCGAATAATAAAGATTTGAGAGAAGCCATAAGACTCTTCTCGCTTGGCAGAAGACCTGAAGCAGTCGCTGCTTTGCAGGAACTCAATTATTCAGGCAGAAACGACTACGTTACAGACCTTTATCTGGATTACATCCGCAACATGTCTGATGACGATAAGGGTAACGTATTCAGGTTCGTAAGAAAGTAATCAGAGAGCTTCGAAATACGGCTTGTGCTGCTTGAAATACACGGCTTCCTTAAAGCCGAATGATTTCATGTATTCAACTGCTGTCTCGAAGCAGACTCCGAATGTGCCGGGGAAGTGCGAGTCTGAACCGAAGCAGATCAAATTACCGCCCATTTCCTTATATCTGTTGATAATGGCAGGGTCGGGAAGATACTGTGAAAATCCGCCTTCCTTGTGCTTCAGAATAGACTTTGTGTTGATCTCCAAAGCCTTTTCCTTGGTTATAAGGGCTTCGAAAAACCTGTCGAATTCCTCAGGACAGTCTTCGTAAAGAACGAAACTGTCTTTGTTGGGTGAATATCTGTTGATGTAATCGTAGTGTGCGGCAACATCGTAGTTATTGCATTTCTCACACATCTCGGCCATTATGCCGATATATTCCTTATGAAGATCTTTCTTAGGGATGTCGTAGCATTCGCGGTCTACGTAGAAATCTTTACCTCTGAACAGGTGATTGCTCAAAAGAACAACGTCAAAAGGTGCTGTTTCAGCCGTTTTGTCGATCTCTTCTGCGACATGCGTCTGATAACCGAATTCGATGCCCATTAAAAGCTCGATTTCTGATCCGAATTTTTCGCGCCAGGTCTTGAAAGCCTCGTTATATTCATTGATGTCAAACATCCAGTTCAGGCCGTCCGGGGGATAGTCTATCTCATAGTGTTCGGTTATTCCTATCCTTGGGCATCCTTTAGCTTTTGCCTGTGCTACAAGTTCATCTATTGTCTGGCCTGCATCGACCGAGAAATGCTTGGTGTGATTATGTCCGTCTGTTATCATAAATGTCCCTATAATTAAAAGATTTTATTTATAAGTATGGTATCATAAAGTTCGTAGAAAGAGGTGATACTATGCCTAAAAAGAAAGAATCCAATAAAATCAAACCCGGCGAGCTTTTCGCTGAATTTCCCAACCTTTACGAGACAGCATCTGAAGATGATATGAATGCCACCTTTGAATTTGCTGAAGAATACAAGGCTTTCCTCGACAATTCAAAGACGGAGCGCGAATTTGCGGCTAATGCCATTCAGGCTGCTGAAGAACTCGGTTATGTCGATATCGCAACCAAAGACACTTTAAAGCCCGGTGACAAGGTTTACCAGAGCATTAAAGGCAAGGGCTTTGCAGCAGCTGTTATCGGCAAAAAGAGCCCTGTTGAAGGATTTAACATCCTCGGCGCCCATATCGATTCTCCCAGACTCGATCTTAAGCCCAATCCCATCTATGAGGACAGTGATACTGTTTACTTCAAGACCCACTATTACGGCGGCATCAAGAAGTATCAGTGGACTACGATCCCTCTTAGCGTACACGGTATGACGGCAAGGCACACCAGATCGTAGTAGGTGAGAAGGAATCAGATCCCGTATTCTATATCACGGACCTTCTGCCTCATCTCGGCAATGAGCAGATGACAAAGAAGGCATCCGAATTTATTCCGGCTGAAGATCTTAACGTAATTATCGGCGGAATTCCCTGCACGGAAGACAAGAAGACCAAAGAGATCTTCAAGGCTGGCGTTCTTAAGCTCCTTTTCGAGCAGTACGGCATCAAGGAAAAGGATTTCGTATCTGCTGAGATCGAGATCGTTCCTGCAACACATGCAAGAGATGTCGGCTTTGACAGAGCTTATATCGCTGCTTACGGACACGATGACAAGGTCTGCGCTTATCCTGCTCTGAGAGCGCTTCTCGCACAGGAAAAGCCCAAGAAGACATGCGTATGCCTTCTTACAGACAAGGAAGAGATCGGTTCATATTCCAATTCCGGCGCTACATCCAATCTTTATGAGAATTTCCTCATGGAAGTTTTTGCAAAGGCTGAAGGCGGCATCGAAAACTTCAATACTTTGAAGTTCCGTAAGGCTCTTGCAGCAACAAAGATGCTTTCAACTGACGTAACAACGGCTTACGATCCTAAGTACTCGAGCGTCTTTGAGAAGAACAACACAGCTTTCATGTCTCACGGTCTCAAGATCGAGAAGTACACAGGTGCAAGAGGCAAGTCCGGCTGCTCTGAAGCTACAGGCGATTTCATTGCAGAGATCACCGATATCTTCGAGAAGAATTCCATCCCGTGGCAGACAGGCGAACTCGGAAGGATCGATGCGGGCGGCGGCGGAACAATTGCTGCCATCATGGCTGAACTCGGCATGGACGTTGTAGATATGGGTGTTCCCGTATGGTCAATGCATGCACCTGTTGAAGTCATCTCAAAGATAGACCTTTATTATCTCTATCTCGGCTATAAAGCATTTATCGAGAATATCGGATAATGAGCTCAAAGAGAACGGTAGAAAAGAAATCTGCGATCAAGAACAGCGTCGGAAGAATTATAATCTTCGGTCTGTTTGTTCTTGCTGAGATTGCTGTTTTTGTCGTTCTCCTTATTTATCTGGGCAATATATTCCCGCCGATCGATATCGCAGTCAGAGTTTTGTCTGTAATCGTTGTTCTTGGTATTAATTCAAGAGACCACAATGGTGCATTCAAGCTGATATGGGTAATTGCTATCCTCGCATTGCCTGTTCCGGGTCTGTTATTTTATGTGCTTAACAACTTCAGCAGTTCTAAGCACAAGATCAAGAAAAGGCTTGCCCAGGTTGATCTCATGGTTTTCAGCCATCTGAACTATAACGACCATCTTTATGAAGAGATGAGAGCTGAAGACCCTGCCAGAGCATCAAATGCCAAGTATCTCAGGAATTTCAATTTCCCGATTTACGACGGAACGGACATTAAATACTATCCGGTTGCTTACGACTGCTATAAAGACCAGATCGAAGACATAAAGAAGGCAAAGCACTTTGTTTATCTCGAGTATCATGCGATAGAGACAAAAGAAGCATTTGAGCCGCTTCATGAGGCATTGAAGGAGAGAGCTGCCGCAGGAGTTGACTGCAGAGTCTTATATGACGATGTAGGATCTTTTACATTCATCAGCAGGCAGTTCGTTAAACTCCTTGAATCCGAAGGCATCAAGTGCAACGCGTTTAATCCGGCTTATCCCGTATTGTCGCTTTTCATGAATAACCGTGACCACAGAAAGATCATGGTAGTTGACGGCAAGGTTGGTTATACGGGCGGATACAATATTGCCGATGAATACTTCAACTTGGTCAATCCTTACGGCCACTGGAAAGACAACGGCATTAAGCTGACAGGTCCTGCAGTACAGAGCCTGACAGCTATGTTTGTCGAGATGTGGAATTTTGCCGATCTGAAGAGTAAGGATGATGACATGCTTATGTTTGAGCCTGTTAAGATCAATCCGATTCCTGACGCTCATGGTTATTGCGTTCCTTACTGTGACAGCCCTCTTGATAATGAACCGACAGGTGAGAATGTTTACCTTAACATGATCAACAACGCACAGGATTACTGCTGGTTCATGACGCCTTATCTCGTTCTTTCAGATGAGCTTGCAAGAGCTCTGCAGATCGCATCAAAAAGAGGCGTTGACGTAAGGATAATGACTCCGGGAATTCCTGATAAAAAGTTTACTTATCACGTAACCAGATCTTATTACAACATGCTCGTTACAAGCGGCGTACAGATCTTTGAATACACACCCGGATTTAATCACACCAAGACCTGTCTTTGTGATGACAAGTGTGCAGTGGTAGGAACCATTAATCTCGACTTCAGAAGCCTTTACCATCATTTTGAAAATGCCGTTTATATGTTTAATACAGACTGCATTCCGGATATCAAGGAAGATTTCGTTACCACTTTCGCAGAGTGCCGTAACGTTACCGAGAAATACAGCAGAAGACCCAATATGATCGTCAGATTCTTAAAGTCAATCTTAAGACTTTGGGCGCCTCTGCTTTAACCTTACAGAAAGGATCAATTTATGGTTTTACGTTTTTATAATGCAAAGATCCTTACCATGAAGGATGAGAACATTATCACGGGCGAGTTGTGGACTGATAACGACCGTATAAGCTACATAGGTCCTTCGGTTGAGAACCCTGATAAAACTTTTGACCGTGAGATCGACTGCAAAGGCAATCTCCTTATGCCCGGTCTTAAGAATGCACATACGCATTCCGCAATGACATTCTCCAGGTCATTGGCTGACGAGTATTGTCTTGACGACTGGCTTCACAAGGCGATCTTCCCCAGAGAAGCAAAGCTTACACCTGAAGCCGTTTACTGGTTCTCCAAGCTTGCTTATGCTGACTATCTTGCAGGCGGCGTAACATCCTGTTTTGACATGTATTTCTTTAAGGAAGAAAACGCAAAAGCTGCAGTCGAAACAGGATTCAGACACGTATTCTGCGGTGCAGCAAATGACTTCGGCGGTTTTGAAGACCTTGAGAGATACTATAACGAGCTTAATTCATATGATCCGATTGTATCTTTCATTTTTGGTTTCCATGCCGAGTATACGACATGCGAAGATAACCTGAAGTTTATGTCCGAGCTCGCACATAAGTATGAAGCTCCCGTATTTACTCATATTTCCGAAACAAAAGCTGAAGTTGACGGCTGCATCGAAAGATACGGCTGCACACCTGCAGTTCTTTTCGATAAGCTCGGAATATTCGATTTCGGCGGCGGCGGATTCCACTGCGTTTGGTTTACCGATGAAGACCGTGAGATCTTTAAGAAGAGAGACTTGTGGTCGGTATTCAACGCATGTTCCAATCTTAAGCTTGCGAGCGGTATCACACCTGTATACAAGTTCATCGAAAAAGACATGAATATTGCAATAGGTACTGACGGCGCAGGATCTAACAATGCTCTTTCAATGTTCCGTGAGATGTATCTCGATACGGTTCTTTCCAATGTTGAGACTCATAATGCTGCAGCAGTAGATCCGTTTACGATCCTTAAAGCAGGAACCACAGGCGGTGCGCTCTGCATGGGCCTTAAGGATTCTGATGTTTTGGCAGAAGGAAAGAAGGCTGACATCATCATGATCGACATGAATAAGCCTTCCATGCAACCCGAAAACAATATTGCCAGAAACATCGTATACAGTGCTGACAATTCAGTTGTTAAGATGACCATGATCGACGGTAAGATCCTTTATGAGGACGGCAAGTTCACCACCATCGATCTTGATGAGGTTATTAAGCAGAGCAACAGACTTATGGAAGGACTTGTCTGACATAAGTATGAAATTGCTGTTCAGTCACATCGGTAAATATAAAGCAGCTTCTATCTTAAGCCCTGTGTTTAAGCTCCTTGAAGCCTGCTTTGAACTGACTGTTCCGCTTATTGTTGCAAATCTTATAGACTTCGGCATCAAGCAGTCTGATAAGAATTATGTCTATTCTCATGTATGGATACTTGTCCTGTTTGCAGTAGTCGGTTTTGCAAGTGCAATAACCGCCCAGTATTTTGCTGCTTATGCTGCAACGGGTATTTCATCAGGCATCAGAAAGAGCCTTCACGATAAGATCCAGACATTGTCTGTCGCAGATTATGAGAAGATCGGTTCATCAGGTGCAGTCACTCTTCTGACTTCTGATGTAAATCAGATCCAGACGGGAATCAATCTGTTCTTAAGACTTCTTTTGAGGTCTCCGTTTATCGTTGTAGGAGCATGCATAATGGCTGCAGTGGTCAAGCCTTCGATGGCATTGATCTTCGTAAGCTGTACGGTGCTTCTTGCAGTTGTTATCGCTCTCAACATGAAGTTTTCGATCGTCCGTCATAAAGAATCCAGAGAAGGATTGGACGATCTTGTAAAGAAGACTTCTAACGGAATATCCGGTGAAAGAGTCATCAGAGGATTTAATAAGACTGCCGAAGACTATAAAAAGTTTGAAGAAAAGAGCAGGAATCTTAATGCAGCTCAGACTAAAGCCGCTGATTTTGCAGCGTGGCTAAATCCGCTTACATATGCGGTAGTTAATCTTGCAATCTGTCTTTTGATCTACAGAGGTGCCGTTCATTTCAACATCGGTGATCTTTCAGACGGTCAGGTTGTAGCACTCTATAACTACATGTCCCAGATACTGATAGAGCTTGTTAAGCTTGCGAATCTTATCGTTTCAGTATCAAGAGCTTATGCTTGTCTTAAGAGGGCAGAAGGACTTAACAGCATCGTAAGCACGGCAAATAACGGCACCAAGGAGCTTGATCCTTCAAAGGCCGTATCCGTTTCTTTGAAGAATGTTTCTTTCACTTATCAGGGAAATAACGAAGAATCCGTTAAGGATTTTTCAATTGATATCGCTCCGGGTGAGACTATCGGAATTATCGGAAGTACAGGCTGCGGCAAGTCTACTGCAGCTTCCCTCATTGCCGGAATCTATAATGCACAGAAGGGTGAAGTTCTTCTTGACGGCATCGACATAAAAGAGATATCAGGTTCAAGTCTTGCTGCCAATGTAGGCATGAGTCTTCAGAAAACAAGACTTTTCAAGGGAACACTTAAAGACAATATTTCTCTCGGCAGAGATAATTTAAGTGATGCCGACATCAATGAAGCGTGCAGATTATCATGCAGTGATGATGTTCTTGTATCTAAAAAAGAGGGGCTCGATTTTGTTATCTCTGACGGCGGTGCAGGCCTTTCAGGCGGACAGCGTCAGAGGATCGGTATTGCAAGAGCATTGGCAGCTAAGCCGGGTCTTGTAATCCTTGATGATTCCACATCCGCGCTTGACTGGGGCACCGAAAAGAAGCTTCTCAGTAATCTTGATTCGATTGCCGAAAGACCTACGGTAATCCTTATTTCCCAAAAGGTCAGAACATGCATGAACTGCGACAGGATCGTGCTCATGGATGACGGTAAGATCGAAGCAATAGCTCCGCATGAGGAACTTCTCAAGATATCAGAAAACTACAGATACATGAATTCTCTTCAGATGAAGGGAGGCAATGCATGAACAGCAAGAATGTAAAGCGCCTCCTGTCATGTCTTAAGGGTTCAACGGGACTTGTTGTCCTGTCAATAATCATCGGCATTCTTTTCGGAAGTGCGACCGTTGCCATTCCTTTCTTTGCAGGCAAAGCGATCGACTGTCTCGGTGACATGGACAGTCTCGTTAAATATATTGTCTGCATTATCGGCCTTATTATCTTTGCAGCACTTCTTCAGTTTGCATTGATCAAGATGAATAACAGGCTTGCATTTACGATAGGCCTCAAGCTTAGAAATGCCGCTTACGAAAAGATGCACAGAGTAAAGATGTCTTATATCGACAAGACGTCTGCAGGCAGCCTTCAGAGCCTCATCATCAGCGATGTTGAGACGGTTTCCGACGGCATGCTCCTGTTCCTTAACCAGTTTGCTTCCGGTATTGCAACCATACTCATAACTCTTGCAGTAATGTTCTATATCAATTGGAAGATATCGCTTATTGTCGTTGTATTTACGCCTGTATCAATAGCGGTTTCCACATTTATTGCAAAGGGTTCATATAAATCGTTTGCAAAGCAGGCAGAGATCAGAAGCAGGCAGACTGCATTTGTTTCCGAATCAGTAAACAACTTCAGGGAATGCAAGGTCTATAACGTAAGTGATGTCAGGATCAATGGTTTTGACGACATTAACGAGCAGTATAAAAAGACGGCAACGAAGGCTACTTTTCTGTCTTCGATCAGCAATCCTTCTTCAAGATTCGTAAATGCTCTGATCTATGCCGGAGTGGTATTCACAGGCTGTCTTTCAGGAATCGGCGGAGCGATCTCAGTAGGATCTCTCATGTCGCTTCTTGCATATTCAAATCAGTTCATGAAGCCTTTTAACGATCTTTCTGCAGTATATACAGAGCTTTCAGACAGCTTTGCATGTCTTGCAAGGATCTTTGCACATTTGGACAGCCCTGAGATACCTCAGGAAACGGTTCCTGAAGAGCTGCCTGATAAGAATGTTCAGTTTGATATTGAGTTCAAGAATGTAAGCTTCTCATATGTTGAGGGAAGACCTGTACTTAAGGATATTTCATTTAAGGTAGGCAAAGGCGAATCCTTTGCGATTGCAGGTCCAACGGGATGCGGCAAAACAACGCTTATCAATCTTCTCATGCGTTACTATGAGCCCGATTCGGGAGATATCCTGATAAACGGCAGATCGATTAAAGACATTCCGAGATCGGAACTCCGCCACTATATCGGTTTTGTCACCCAGGATACCTGGCTTTCAGATGATACGGTTATGGAGAATATCAGGTTCTCAGGCCCGCATATCACTGAAGAACAGGTTTTCGAGGCCTGCAAAAAGAGCGGCTGTGATTCTTTTATCAGAAAATTGCCAAAGCGGTATAATGAGCAGATAGAAAACGACAGGGATGACATATCCGAAGGTCAGAAACAGCTCCTGACCATTGCTAGAGCGATGGCTTCAGATCCTGCGATAATGATCCTCGATGAGGCTACGTCATCTGTCGACGTCGTTACAGAAGACCGTATCCAGAAAGCGATAAGAGAACTTCTTAACGGCAGGACAAGCATAATAATTGCGCACAGACTCTCGCAGATAACGAGCTGTGACAAGATCGTCGTAATAGACGGCGGTAAGGTCTCAGAGATCGGATCACACGATGAACTGATCGCAAACGGCGGATTCTACAGCAGGCTCTATGCCTCTTACATATCCGGATAAGGAGGAACTATGGGTAACTATAAGTTCGAAGAATTCAAAAAGTATATTAACGGCAGAAAAGCAGCCGTTATCGGCATCGGAATTTCAAACACGCCTCTTATCAAGTGGCTCATCTCATTGGGATGCGATGTTACCGCATGCGATAAGAATACCGAGGAAGATCCGGTCCTCAAGAAGAATATCGATGCTCTTAAAGAGATATCTTCAGACATCAAGTGGTCTTTGGGCGAATCTTACCTTACTCATTTAAGAGAAGACCATTACGATATCGTTTTTAAGACTCCCAAGATGAGATTCGAGACACCCGAGCTTCAGGCTTTAAAGGAGATGGGTTCCATTCTTACTACAGAGATGGAATTGTTCATGAATCTCTGTCCTGCAGAGATCTTTGCGATAACGGGATCTGACGGAAAGACTACGACAACCACGCTTACTTCAGAGATATTAAAGCAGGCAGGATATAAGGTCTGGATCGGCGGCAGGTCGGCGACCGCATTGCCGAGATCGAACCTGAAGATAAGGTCGTTCTGGAGCTTTCATCTTTCCAGCTTTTGGGCATGAGCACTCCTGCTGATGTTGCGATCGTTACGAACATCACGCCGAATCACCTGGATTTCCATAAGGATTACGATGAGTATATTCAGGCAAAAGTAAATGTATTCAGAAATCAGGGACCTGTCGGTAAAGTCATTCTCAATGCAGGGTGCGATCTGACTTACGAGATGAAAGATATTGCCAGAGGCAGGGTAAAGTATTTCTCTGCCAATAAGGGAAAGGTCATGAGGGCTGAATCGCCTTTGTATCCCAGAGCTTATACAGAAGACGGCAGACTCATTTACGAGGAGAACGGCGATATCTACGATATCTGCGGCATAGATGAGATATTCATTCCGGGAACCCACAATGTTGAGAATTTCCTTGCTGCAACCTGTGCCGTTATCGACTATGTAAAGCCTGAAGACATTGCTTATGTTGCAAGAAACTTCAAGGGAGTTCCTCACAGGATCGAGTTCATCAGAGAGCTTGACGGTGTCAGGTGGTATAACTCTTCGATCGATACATCTCCGAACCGTTCATTGAATACAATGAATGCTCTTGCTGCCAGAAATGAGAAAGGCGTTCTTATCTGCGGCGGTGCCGACAAGAAGTGCCTTTATGCAAAGCTCGGTGATGCGATCCTTAATGTCTGCGACAGGATAATCATTTACGGATCGAATGCTGATCTGGTTACGGATATTATTGCCAAGGAAGCTCACGGACGTCAGTATGAGATCTACAGGATCCCTGACAAAGAAGGCGACGTCTATGAATTCCCGAAGACCAGGGACAATGTAGTAAACGCTTATAAAGAAGCGATCAATAAAGCCAGAGAGTGGGCAAAACCGGGAGAGATTGTTATTATGTCCTCTATAGGTACGTCCTATGACCATTTCAGGCACTTTGAGCATAGAGGAGATATGTTCAGAGACCTCGTTAACGGACTTGAATAAGTTATAAGCTTCAGGGTGGAGGAAAGTTTATGGCTGACATGAATTACCGCAGATATAAGGCTCATCCGACAGTAGACCTGCCGGACCGTACATGGCCTGCAGCAAAGATCACCAAAGCACCGATCTGGTGTTCTGTTGATCTGAGAGACGGTAATCAGGCTTTGGAAGTGCCGATGACATTGGAGCAGAAAGTCGAATTCTTCGAATATCTCTGCGCTGTCGGATTTAAGCAGATCGAGATAGGTTTTCCGGCTGCTTCCGAGACAGACTATAACTTCTGCAGATATCTGATCGATAACAAACTTATTCCTGATGATGTTGCCATTCAGGTTCTGACACAGTCCAGAAGCCATATAATCGATAAAACCATGGAAGCAGTAAAGGGCGCGCCTTCGGTCATTATCCATCTTTATAATGCAACGAGCACGCTCCACAGAGACGTTGTATTCGGATTTTCATGTGATGAATGCATATCTCTTGCTGTCGACGGCGCGAAAATGATCATCGACAGGATCAATGAGGATAAGAGCGGTACAAAGTTCATTCTGGAATATTCACCTGAAGCTTTCTCAGATACAGAGCTTGATTTTGCAGTTAAGATCTGTGATTCGGTACTTGATTGCTGGAAGCCTACACCTGACAACAAGGTGATAATCAATCTTCCTGAGACGGTCGAATATCAGACCGCTAACGTTTATGCCGACCAGATCGAATATTTCTGCAGAAATACAAAGTGGAGAGATTCCATAATTGTTTCGCTGCATACTCATAATGACAGAGGTACCGCTGTTGCCACATCCGAGTTCGGCCTCATGGCTGGCGGCGACAGGGTAGAGGGTACGCTTTTCGGAAACGGCGAAAGAACCGGAAATGTTGATATCATCACGCTTGCGATCAACATGATGATGCTCGGCATCAATCCGGGACTTGATTTTTCCGACATGAATAAGACTATCGACATCTATGAGGAACTGACCGGAATGAAGGTCGAGCCGAGACACCCGTGGGCAGGAAAGCTCGTATTTACCGCATTTTCAGGTTCTCATCAGGATGCCATCAATAAGGGACGCAAGAAGATGGAAGAAAGAAACGATCCCATTTGGGCGGTTCCTTATCTTCCCATCGATCCGAAAGACGTCGGCAGAGAATATGAGCCCATTATCCGCATAAATTCCCAGTCGGGCAGAGGCGGAATCGCTTATGTCATGGAAACTTACTTCGGCGTTCAGCTTCCGAAGAGATTCCAGCGTGATTTCCTGCCTGTCGTTAAGGCTGCAACAGAAGCAGGCGGTATTGAGAATGAGCTCACGCCCCAGCAGATTTTCGATCTTTTCGATGATAAGTTCATAAACGTGCTTGAACCTTACGGTCTGAAGAATTTCTCCGAGCAGCAGGACAGCGACCAGGTATCTACTGTCGATGCTTTGATCACTTATAACGGTGAGGAGATCAAGATAAACGGCAAGGGTAACGGTCTCTTGGATGCTTTTGTCAGTGCTTTCTGCAAATATACCGGCGTAGAATTCTCTATCTCTAACTATTCAGAGCACGCCATGAAGTCAGGCTCGGATTCTGCGGCTATTACATATATCGAGATTACCAACAAAGCCAATAAACAGACGTATATCGGCGCCGGTGTTTCAAGTTCTGTCACAAAATCATCCGTTCGTGCCGTAGTTTGCGCATTTAACAGAATGATAAGTGTGTTATGATTTTGGGGTTTTGAAAAGGAGTATTGAAAAATGATTTGGGATTATATTGTAGCATTTATCTTTGGCGTGGTTGAGGGAATCACAGAGTGGCTCCCCGTAAGTTCAACCGGCCACATGATCATATTGAATGAGTTCTTAAAGCTCAATGTATCGCCTGAGTTCTACGATCTTTACCTTGTTGTTATCCAGCTTGGCGCGATAATGGCGGTAATCGTCATTTTCTGGAAAGAGATCTGGCCTTTCGGCGTAAAGAATAACGATCATCCGTTTGCCAAAGAAGGTATCGGCAGATACATAATGAAAGACAAGATCATTATGTGGCTCAAGATCGCGCTTGCATGCGTTCCTGCAGCAATCGTCGGTGCTCGACGAGCATCTCTATAACTACGTTGTCGTAGCAATCTCACTTATCCTGTTCGGTATCGCTTTCATCGTTGTTGAGCGTTTCATGAAGGGTAAAGATCCCAAGGTTAAGACTGTAAACCAGCTTAACTGGGGTCATGCTATCGCTATCGGCTTATTCCAGCTTCTTGCAGCCGTATTTCCGGGCGCTTCAAGATCAGGTTCAACGATCGTAGGATCTATCGCGATCGGCATCAAGAGGGAAGCAGCGGCTAAGTTTACATTCTTCCTTGCAATCCCTGTAATGCTCGGCGCAAGCCTTCTTAAGATCCTTAAGTACGACGGATCCGTTACAGGTCATGAGATCGGACTTCTTCTGGTAGGAATGGTTACCGCTTTCGGCGTCAGCCTTCTCATCATCAACAGACTCATGGCATTTATCAAGAAGCATTCATTTACAGTGTTCGGCTGGTACCGTATCGCATTGGGCGTAATCGTTCTGATCCTCGGTGCTGCAGGAGTTATCGGCGGCGGATTGATCCAGGGTGCTGCCTGATCTATATCAGATAAACAGTTAATTAGAGAATTACGATAAGAAATCACGGTTTTTTTATCGTATTTTTCTTTTTGCCCTAAACCTCTTTTATTTTTAATAAGTATATTAGCGACTTTATGCTATAATCCATACTGATTTATTATGCGATATTATGCGGATAGGAGATTCTTTTGCGCAAATATATATACAACAGCCGTGATGTAGCGGCTTACTTCAAATATTTCTCGGTTCCGAGCTATCTTGAAGTTTCTTATATGCAGTATATCTTCAATCTCGGCAGCAAGGTTCTTGCTGAGCCTTTGACGCGCGATTTTGAAGGATTTAAGAAGGAAGTCTACAGGGAGCTTTATTTTCTGTGGGCTAACGGCTTCGAAAACGAGAAGGCCGATATTTCCAAGATGACAACAGAAGGCGAGTTTACGCTTATATGTGACCAGGAATGCATCTGTCTTGAGTCTTACATGAAGCTTATCTGCCTTCACCTTATATTCTCGAGCAATCTTCCTTACATAACGCTTAACTTTACAGGCCTTATGACACAGCTTGGCATTAAGTGCGGAGTTGAGCTTTATGAGGAGAACTGCAGGAAGGTATGTGAATCTTTGCAGCTTGAAGTAAAAGATTCCTTTGGCAAGCCTTTTGATCTTTCTTTGGGTATTCCGGATGAGCTCCTCAGAGTCTCATTGAGCTCTGAATTCAAACAGAGCCTTGATATGCGTAATTTCAAGGAAACACTTAAGAATGAGCAGATGAACTGGCTTAAGGACCTTAAGGACAAGTCCTTTAAGCTCTTCGGTTCGATTCCTGCACGTAAAAAGACAAATAAGAGCCGTTCATCAGGCTCGGCTAATAAGAACCACAGAAATTCGGGTAATACTGTGGTCCGCAATTCGGCACAGCCCAAGGGCACGCCGAAAACAAACAGATAAACCATCTTTGGAGGTTAGGTAATGGGCAAGGTATACAAGCTTGGTCTTGATATCGGATCTACAACAATTAAGGTTGTTCTTCTCGACGGCGAGAAGATAATTCACAGTGATTATCAGAGACACCATTCTGATGTATCAGGTCTTTTGAACGATCTTTTCGAAGATCTGAATAATAAGTTCCCCGGAATCGACGTTGATGTCGTTATCACGGGTTCAGGCGGACTTTCCGTTGCTAACTGGCTCGGCTTCAAGTTCACACAGGAAGTTATGGCTGAGACTCAGGCTATCAAGACTTACCATCCCGAGACTGACGTAATCATCGAGCTCGGCGGTGAGGATGCAAAGATCACATACATGCATCCCGTTCTTGAGCAGCGTATGAACGGTACATGCGCAGGCGGTACTGGTTCATTTATCGACCAGATGGCATCACTTCTTCAGACTGACGCTGACGGTCTCAATAACTTCGCCAAGGATTACAGATCACTTTATACCATTGCAAGCCGCTGCGGCGTTTTC
This sequence comes from uncultured Saccharofermentans sp., assembly GCA_905234715.1. Taxonomy (GTDB): domain Bacteria; phylum Bacillota; class Clostridia; order Saccharofermentanales; family Saccharofermentanaceae; genus Saccharofermentans. Next base: position 4,545 of record CAJOJI010000042.1, on the reverse strand, counting down.
GCCAAGTCAGACCTGCAGCCGCTTATCAATGAAGGTGCTGCTAAAGAAGACCTTGCAGCTTCCATTTACCAGTCTGTTGTTAACCAGACGATTTCAGGTCTTGCATGCGGCAGACCTATCAAGGGCAACGTAACTTTCTTGGGCGGTCCTTTGTTCTTCAATTCAGAGCTCAGAAATGCATTTGAGCGTACTTTGAAGGATAAGGTCGATTCATTCTGGATGCCTGAAGAAGCACAGATCTATGTTGCTTTAGGTGCTGCTTTATCTGCAGACGGCAAGAATCCCGTTAACCTCTCTGATCTTTTGGTCAAGCTCAAGAACAGGGAAGGCTTCGTACCTGACATCATCAGGATCGATCCTATCTTCAAGAACAAAGAGGATAAACTTGCATTCGACGAGCGCCACAAGAAAGATCAGATCCCCGTTATTGATATCAAGGAACAGCACGGTGAGCTCTACTTGGGTCTTGATGCCGGTTCAACGACCACAAAGGCCGTAGTCATCAATAAAAAGGGCGAGCTCGTTTATACATACTATGCATCCAATAAGGGTAACCCTGTAATGAGTGCGGTAACCATCATGAAGGACATCTATTCCAAGATGCCTGAAGACTGCTATCTTGCTCATTCCTGCGTAACGGGTTACGGAGAGAACATCATCAAGGCAGCTCTTAACATCGACATCGGTGAGATCGAGACAATGGCTCACTTCCAGTCTGCAAAGTTCTTCTGCCCGAACGTTGATTTCATCATCGACATCGGCGGTCAGGACATGAAGTGCATGAAGATCAGGAACGGTGTTATCGATTCCATCATGCTCAATGAGGCATGCTCATCCGGATGCGGTTCATTTATCCAGACATTTGCGCAGACATTGGGACTTACAACACCTGAGTTTGCTGAGGCTGCATTAAGCTCCACAAAGCCTGTAGATCTCGGTACACGCTGCACTGTATTCATGAACTCAAAGGTTAAGCAGGCACAGAAGGAAGGTGCTTCCGTAGGTGATATCTCTGCAGGCCTTTCATATTCTGTCGTCCGTAATGCACTTTATAAAGTTATCAAGATCCGTGATACAGAGCAGCTCGGTAAGAACATCGTCGTTCAGGGCGGTACATTCCTTAACGATGCAATCTTAAGATGCTTTGAGCTTGTATCCGGAAGAGATGTAATCAGACCTAACGTTGCAGGACTCATGGGTGCTTTCGGTGCGGCTCTTATCGCACAGAGAAGATGCAAGGAAGGCTCCAGATCTGCAGTGCTCGGCAGAGATGAACTCGATTCATTCACAATGGATACCGAGAACACACAGTGCCAGGGCTGTACGAATCACTGCCGTCTTACTGTTGCTACATTCTCTAACGGCACAAAGTTCGTATCAGGCAACCGCTGCGAGAGAGGTGAGGATCTTGCTCTGGACAGAGAGCCTGCCAATGCAAAAGAGATACTCCCGAATCTTTTCGATTACAAATATTCAAGAACATTCAGCTACTATAAGCCGTTAAAGCTTGAGGATGCTCCGCGCGGCGAGATCGGCATCCCCAGAGTTTTAAACCAGTATGAGAACTATCCTTTCTGGTTTACGGTTCTTACAAAGCTCGGATTCAGAGTTTTGGTATCCGCAAGATCTTCACACAAGATCTACGAAGGCGGTATGGAGACGATTCCTTCAGAGTCTGTCTGCTATCCGGCAAAGCTCGCTCACGGCCACATCGAGAATCTTATCGAGCGCGGAATTACTACTATTTTCTATCCTGATGTTCCTTACGAGAATATCGAGAACCAGAATTCCAACAACCACTATAACTGCCCGATCGTATGCTCTTATCCTGAAGTAATCCGCAACAATGTTGAGAATCTTTTGGAGAAGAACATCAGATATCTCAATCCCTTCATGCCTTTGGACAACCTTGATAACGTTGCACTTCATCTTACTGAGTGCTTCAACTATCTCGGTGTATCTGCTGAAGAGGCTAAGCAGGCTGTTCAGGCCGGTGCCGAAGAGTACTTCAAGTACAAGGAAGACATCAAGGCAAAGGGCAGGGAGATCCTCAAGGAAATGGAGGAGAAGGGCCTTAAGGGTATCGTTCTTGCAGGAAGACCTTATCACTGCGATCCCGAGATCAACCACGGTATCCCTCAGATGATCAATTCTCTGGGACTTGCAGTTCTTACAGAAGATGCAGTAGCTAAGCCGGGTGTGCTTAAGCGTCCTATCAGAGTTATCGACCAGTGGATGTATCACACAAGACTTTATGAGGCAGCTGCTTTCGTAATCACAAGACCTGACCTTGAACTCGTTCAGCTTACGAGTTTCGGCTGCGGTCTTGATGCCGTTACATCAGATCAGGTTCAGGAGATCCTTGAATCTTCAGGCAAGCTTTATACTCTCCTTAAGATCGACGAGGTATCCAATCTCGGTGCTGCAAGGATCAGAATGAGATCACTCGTAGTTGCAATGAACGAGCGTCTTGAACTTGAAGCAAAGAACGGTGCTTCCGCTGTTGCTGCAAGTGATTCCGATGATGCTCCTTATACAGTTAAGAGAGTTGAGTTCACAAAGGAGCACAAGAAGAATCACACGATCCTTGCTCCTCAGATGGCGCCTATCCAGTTCGAGTTCGTTGAGTCCGTATTCCATAAGCACGGATATAAGCTCAAGCTCTTAAAGCAGGCTACACGTGAAGATATCGAGTGCGGTCTTAAGTATGTTAACAACGACGCATGCTTCCCGACACTTATCGTAGTCGGACAGATGATCAATGCGATTTTAAAGGGCGACATCGATCCTGATAACACGACTCTTGCAATCACTCAGACGGGCGGCGGCTGCCGTGCGACAAACTATGTTGCTTTCTTGAGAAAGGCTCTTAAAGAAGCAGGTTATCCTCAGATTCCTGTCATCACTATTTCTGCGCAGAGATTCGAGAAGAATGAGGGATTTGAATATACCGTTTCATTCCTGCTCGATGCTATTAAGGCATTGTGCGCCGGCGACATGGTATCAACACTCCTCTTGAGAGTAAGACCATACGAGAAGGTACCGGGCTCTGCAAATGCTCTTTATTCATATATCAACAGGATCGGCAGAAAGCTGTTCAATCTTAACGAGGTCAATGATCATCTTACAGACAGATATGATGTCATGATGCCTAACAGCTACTTCTCAAGATCCCTCGAAGAGAAGAAGGAGATCAGAGATTGTCTTGCATCCATAGGTGTTGATCTTGATAATCCTCCGGTCATTAAGAAGTACAAGGAATTCGTTAAGTTTGCAGTTGCTAAGTTTGATGCTCTTCCGCTTGCCGATATCCCGAGAAAGCCCAGGGTGGGACTTGTAGGAGAGATCCTTGTTAAGTTCCAGCCTGACGCAAACAACAACGCGATCGACGTTATCGAAGCTGAAGGATGCGAAGCAGTTCTGCCCGGTGTATTGGACTTCTTCCTTTACTGTGCATATAACCCGCTCTGGCAGGCACAGAACCTCGGCAAGAGCAAGAAGACAGGTTATCTCATGAAGACTGCGATCAGATTCCTCGAGTCTTTGAGAAAGCCTATCAATAAAGAATTCGCTAAGACCAACGGCAAGTTCATGCTGACCAAAAGGATCCAGGAACTCGCCGAGAAGTCTTCAACAGTATTAAGCTGCGGTAACTCATGCGGTGAGGGCTGGTTCCTTACGGCTGAGATGATCGAGCTTATCCAGGACGGCGTTCCGAATATCATCTGCGCACAGCCTTTTGCATGTCTTCCTAACCATGTAACAGGTAAGGGCATGATCAAGGAACTCAGAAGACAGTATCCTACTTCGAACATCGTTCCCATCGACTATGATCCGGGTGCTTCTGAAGCTAACCAGCTCAACAGAATCAAGCTCATGATTAGCACAGCGCGTGCCGTCAGGGATCAGGAAATCGAAAATGAGAAGAAAGCTTCAGAGGAAAAATAATGAGCACACTCCTTCTTGTTGACGGAAACTCGATAATCAACAGAGCTTACTACGCCGTAATCGGCAGGGCTCCCATGACTGCGCCTGACGGAACTCCGACAGGTGCCGTAAACGGATTCTTCAATTCCGTTCTTGGTGTCATGAAGGAATATAATCCTGATTACATGTGTGTTCTTTTCGACAGGAAAGAGCCCACATTCAGACATAAGATGAGTTCCGAATACAAGGCCAACCGCAAAGGCATGCCTGACGATCTTCACGCACAGATGCCAGTTGTTAAGAACCTTCTCGATCTGTATGGCATTAAGCGTATGGAACTCGCCGGCTACGAGGCAGACGACCTTATCGGTACATTGTCAAAGCAGGGTGAAGAGCAGGGCATGGATGTCTATATCTTCAGCGGCGACCACGACGATTTCCAGCTTATTTCCGACAAGGTATCTGTAATAATGCCCCAGTCCGGTAAAGGCAAGGAACCCAGAGTTTTATTCGACAGAAAGATGTTTGAAGATACTTACGGAGTAAAGCCTGAAGTATTCGTCCAGGTAAAAGCTCTCATGGGTGACAACTCTGATAACATCAAGGGCGTCGAAAAGG
>CAJOJI010000041.1 GCA_905234715.1 uncultured Saccharofermentans sp. | reverse complement strand
AACGATCATTATGACCGGTGCGGCAACTCCCAATATGATTATTCCCATACCGAACATTATGCTTATGACATAATATCTTTGATCTGCCGAAAAGTCTCCGTCGCTCATCGAGGCCGGGATCATCGGGAACGTGGTAAACAGAATGGTCCATACAACGAACAAAATCCTGTAGGGTATTCCCAGAACGTGATATCTTTTTTTCTTGTAGAATCCGAAATATACAATGACAAAAAGCGCAACCGTGATGAGTAAGGTGACAGCTGACATCAGTATCCATAATTTGCCTTTCCCCAGGTTGTCGTAGAAGATTTCTGAGAATTCCTTGTCTGTTCCTCCGATAAAATAAACGATTGATATTTCTGTTACAGTGTTGATATACATGTTGAACAGGTATAGACACACCGTTGCTTCGATTGCTCTTAAGATGCGCTTTTCCTTGTAAGCAAACAGATAGAATACGAAGGCATAGATAATCATCGCAATCGTGAGTATGAGATTGCAGATCACATACAAATCACTGCCGATTTCGTCTCCGCAAACCAGATTCGTTGTGACCGTGCCGATTATGGTGAGACTTATTACTCCGAAGGACGAAATAATGAGTTTTTTGGTCAGTACTACATACCTGCCGAGGAAGCAGGCGGAGATCATTACAAATAAAAGGATGGCTATTACAAACTGAAGATTATCCAGTGCCGAAGTGATGAGACTGGTAATAAAATTCGTGTCCATATCAGAAGGCCGTTCCTTCCACATAAGCGTATAACGCTTCCTTAAGCGCCCTTGTGTTGCTTCGGCTGACGGGAAGCGTGATATCGCCGTCCATTATGACGTCGTTTTTTACGAGCTTTTTTACCTTGGAGAGTGAAATCAGGTATCCTCTGTGAATTCTGAAGAAACCTTCGTTCTTAAGACTGTTCTCAAAATCGCTGATATTATATCTGATAGTGTGTTCGCCTCGGCAGGTTACAATCCTGACATTCTGATTCATTGATTCCATGTAGATGACATCGTTGATATCTATGATGATCTCTTCACCGTCTTCCTTGATAATTATCTGCTTCTCGCTGCCGTGCTTCTCCCGGACATAATTGATAACATCCTTGAGTTTGTTTATGTCGACCGGTTTGGTGAGATATCTTAATGCATTTACTTCATAACCTTCGAGTGCATATTCTATGTGGCCGGTGAGGAAAACGATGAATACATTTTCTGATACCGATCTGATCTTTTTGGCCAGAGTAATCCCGTCAATTGCCGGCATCTCGATATCAAGGAAGACCAGGTCGTACGGCGCTTTTGCAAACGCTTCCGTGAGTCTGTTGCCATCGTCAAAAGTATCGATATTAAAATCGACATTAATGAGCAGCTTTTCCAGGACGGTCTTTAGTTCGATCCTGTATCTTTCTTCGTCATCGCAGATTGCTATTCGCATTTCCAAAAACCTTTATATTTGTTTTGTTTATCGAATTCTATATTAAAAGATTTGAAGTTTCCAATGTATACCGTTTACGACAGGATTTGTACCATTCACTCCAGGAAGAAATGTTGGTGGTGTTTGCAATGCTACAATCCCCCTGAATTTAATAACGGAGGGGAATTTAACATGAAAACGGTTTTAAAACAGATAGGTAAAGCTGCTGCTTATTTTGCAACTTATCTTGCCACATCAAATCTGATCTCACTGATCATAGGTTTTGTTTATTCGTATATGAAGGGCAGGGAATATGCTGCGATGGGCTTAAGCCAGGAAGAAGGCTATGCTTTATATCAGGCTGATGCTGCTTCTATCACAGGCATCTGTCTGGGATTAGGTGCGATTGCAACGCTTCTTGTATATTTCATCGTCGAAAAGGTCAAGAAATCAAGTCTTGCAAAAGAGACTGACATGAAGAAAGTTTCCGCCAAGCAGCTCGGCCTTACCATAATTGGTGCAGCGGGCGCAATGTTCTTCATGAATAACATTATCTCGATCCTTCCAATTCCGGAGGAATTAACAGGCGGTCTTGAATCAGGCATGTCCAACCTTACGGCTTATCCGTTCTGGCAGGCTATCCTTGTAAATGCCATACTCGTTCCTATCCTTGAGGAAGTGGTTTTCAGAGGATATATCTATAGCAGACTTTCCAAGGCTATGCCTTCAGTCGTTGCTGCACTGATCTCATCTCTAGTATTCGGCATCAGCCACGGCACTGTTCTTTGGGCAATATGGGCGTTCGTTGTCGGAATGATCATCTGCGCCGTAAGAGTTAAGTCAGGCTCGATCATTCCGGGAATCATCTTCCACATTATTATGAATGCTTATGCAATGATCGTTTCATATTTCAATATTTACGAGGGTGCAAGCGATACTCTGATGTATGTTCTTACGGCAGTCGGCGGAGTCATGCTCGCAGCATATCTGTTCTTCATCCTCAAGGATAACAATGCTTCCGCAAAGAAGATCAAGCCGGAAGTTGTTATATCTGCAAAGGAATAATGTTCTTCCGGTAATTTCCGGTTAAGTTTTCAAACAGATAACTGAATTTCGCTTTTCAAGAAATACCATTTACGACAGCAAAAGAACCATTCACGACACTCCGGTTTTTGATGCCTTCTGAGTTGGTAGTATTAGGTTGTCAAAAGCAAAATACAAACGAAAAGAGAGGAAAACAGTTATGGATTATGTAAAAGGTTGTGATATTTTTTGTCTTTCAAGATTCAATCTGAGAAGGATAGAGAGTGGCAAGATAGAGATCGTTGAGAACTTGAAGGATGTTCTCTCATACGAAGTGCTGAGAGATATGCTGGCCGAAGCAAAGACAGATTTTGTAAATGGCAATGGCAAGACGATTAAGGATATGCCTTCTGCTGAGATCTTTGTAATGACAAAGAAGATAGACAAGAAAAAGTATATCATCGGACTGTCCTTCATTAAGAGAATCGCCGGAGAGCCTTCAGAGAAGACGGGTATTGCAAGTTGGTTTGAAGAATCAAGAGACAAGGCTGTTGAAGAGCGAAGATTCTTTGCTGACGGATTCGTGAAAGAACAGGACTATTTCGATCGTTCCATAATCGATCACTTCAAGAGCTCAGTAGGCAGCGGACAGTATAAAGAAGCTGAATATAAGGACAAAGTCATTACCAGATTGAAGGGCAGAAACGTCCTTGGTGTATTCGTAAGCAGCACAGCTCTCTTCATTGCCATGATCATTATATGGGGCCTGATCTTCAAAAATATAGGTATAGGCATCTGCTTCGCACTTTGCTTTGTCGGAGGCTTTGCCGTGGTAACAACAAGATCAAAGACCGAGGAGAAGGATATCGAAAAATCCGAAATCAAGTAAGGGATTCAGGAATAGAGCCTTTTGACACCGGTGCCGGTTTATTTGCTGACAGTTTAACTGTTTTCCGTCAGCAAACATCCGGCACTGTTGTATGTCCTGATCATAGTATTAACAGTAAAATGAATTCCACTTGTGTTTTTTGATTTGAAAAATAATTGAATGTATGAGATCGGATAATTCAAGAATTTGTTTAAAGTTGGATGCTTTTGAATAAATCCTTGAATAAATGTTGTTGTAATTTCAAAGAAATTTCAAACTGGGTTTTGACTTCTGCAACAGCAGACCCTGTATCTGTTGCTTAGTCAACGAAAAGGACAGACATTACTGATTGTCCGGCTTTTTGCTGCCTGTGATAATGAAGCCATAAAACAAAAAACATCAAACAAGGAGGACAGAGCAATGAAAAACATTACAGAAATCAGAGCAGAGCAGCTTAATGTTGTTGCAGGCGGAAAAAGAAAGTATGCACCTTCCGGTCTGACATCAGAAGGAAACGATGTGCTCAGAGCAAACGATTTGGGAAATGACGTGCTCCGTTTAACAAAGGCAGATGTCGATCCTGAGTTCGATCCGATCTTCTATCACGGTTAATAAAGCGATACTCAACAGGACAATCACATTAGCGTGAAATAATTAATCTTTAAAGCAAATCTATCAAGAATGGAGGACAGACAATGAAAAACACAGATAAGATGGAACTTAATATGATTAACCTCGATAAGATCAGCGGCGGAGTTATCGGTGAGGTCGTAAATGACAGTGAATTTCTTCATAAGAATGGACTTATGGACGGAGATTTTAACAGTTTTGAGGCTACGTTCAACTGGAATGACTGTTCTGATAAAGTGAGCAAAGCATGGGAAACGATCGGCATTACATGTGTCACTCATCCTGTCAGCGACAATGAATATTTTTATAATGGCCATCCCATTACATATTATGAGGCGAGAGAGATTGCCAAACAGAAATTGATCAAAGGACCAAAGATCGGCTACCAGATTCCGGGACTTCAGTAACTGATATTTAACGGTAGATTACAGAGACATGAGTGATCTCATTGTCGGGATCAGGATATTCCTTCTCGAAATGCATTCCGATTGATTCTGCAGTCTTATAAGAGCCGACATTAGTATATTTGCAGTATGAATAAAGTGCAGGGTAGTCCGTGTTGGCAAAAGCCCAGTCGCGGACTGCACCTGCAGCTTCTTTTGCATAGCCTTTGAGCTGCTGGTCAGCACGGATGTGATAACCGATCTCGGGGAGCAGTTCTCCTTCAATGTTCTGAAGAGTAAGACCGCAGTCACCGATCATCTCACCGGTTTCTTTCAGGCAAACAGCCCACAGACCGAAACCGTTATCCTGATAACGTTTCATATTTCTCTCGATCCAGGCTTTTACTCTCTCTCTTCATCAAAAGAATACGGATAATGCTGCATGATTTCAGGGTCGGCAAGTACCCTAAATAAAGCATCGTAATCGTCCATGTTCATTTCGCGCAGAAACAGTCTTTCTGTTTCCAGGATTATCTTATTTTCCATTGATTTAAGCCTGTCCCTTCAGCCATGTTAATCCCCAATTCTCACATGCCCGTACGGCAGTGCGTTGATAAATTTACGGAACATTATACAGTAATGTTTGCTTTCAGGCACTCCGGGAACAAATGATATAATTATTTGATAAATATGTTCTTCCCGGAATTGTGCAAACGGGGAATGAGCATTTATTTGGGGGAATAAAACGAATGAAGCGAATAGGTTTGGTTTTGTTGATCTCTGCGGCTGTTCTGGCTTTTACTGCCTGTTCCGGCGGAAAGGGAAATATCAAGATCAATGAAAAGAATTTCCCGGATGAAAAATTTAGATCCATAGTTCAAAGTTTCGATCTCGATAACGACGGCAAGCTCAGCCAGTCCGAATGTGAAAGCGTTACTGTCATCAGTGTTGACGGTGCAGCTGATCTGAAGGAATTGGAGTATTTTACGAATATCAGCGAGTTGGAGATTATCAACAGCTCTTTAACTAATGTTGATTTCAGTTCTTTTAAACATCTTAAAACAGCGGATATTCAGGGCAGTTATGCAAGTCTTGATCTCAGCTCGAATATGGAACTTGAGACATTGAATTGTTTCAGCAAGTCTCTCAAAGAATTAAAAGTTCCCCAGACATCCACTCTTAAATATTTGGATTGCGATTATGGCCAGCTGACTGAATTGGATCTGTCGGGCTGCACGGGATTGGAATACATCAGTTTAAGTGATAACAAAATAAAAGAACTTGATGTCAGCAATTGTTCTGAACTGACTAAACTGTTCTGTGATGATAATGAACTGACAGTGCTCAATATCAGCGGCTGTTTCAAGCTCACTGAACTGCACTGCGAAAAGAACATGCTCACAGAACTTAATCTGTCAGCATGTGCTGACCTGCATTCTCTTGTCTGTATGGAAAACAAATTGACTTCATTGGATGTTTCATATTGTCCCCAACTTGAAAAGCTGTTCTGCGGGTCAAATAATCTGAACACATTGGATATAAGTTGTTGCCCGAATTTGATAAGAGTCGAATGTATAGATTGCGGATTAACCGAATTGACCATAGGGCAGAACAGCAATTTGGGAAATCTGCTTTGCTACACCAACCATTTGACGGAACTTGATGTCAGCGGATGCCCTAATCTCCAGAGAATGCTCTGTAGCGAAAACGATTTTTCTGTTCTTGATATAAGTAAATGTCCCGCACTGGTCGAGACTGTTGATACAGCGGTTGTGGAGGATAATCCGAAATTGAATTGCTATATCTACGAAGGAACTGATGACAAAGGTTTGTACGTAGACAAAGACGTTGAACTGATCGTCAAATGATTTCTTGAGTGACTATGTTTGATCCAAAGACAAACCGTTTTCCGTATACAGAGATAACCGACGGACATTACCTTGAGATCCACAAGGACAGAGGTATTGTTTTCGATACGTCATATCCTTATATCGACAAATCGGGCTGGTTCAGATTTAAGCAGAAGATGGTGCGCATTCTTTTGAACGTTATCGTTTTCCCGCTAGCGACCATCCGTCTGGGTCTTAAGATCGAAGGGCGCGAAAACATAAAGAAATACAAAGACATTCTTGATGACGGCGTGATCTCAGTATGTAATCACGTTCATATGTGGGATTATCTGGCAGTCATGAAAGCTATTCGTCCGCATAAGCCTAATCTTCTTGCATGGGCGAAAAATATAAACGGCGAGAACGGTACACTCATCCGACTTGTAGGAGGCATCCCGATCCCTGAAGACAGTGTGGCAGGGCAGAAGACATTTCTTAAAACTCTCGGCACTCTCCTGAAAGAAGAGCACGGCTGGCTTCATATCTATGCTGAAGGTTCGATGTGGGAATACTATCAGCCGATCCGCCCGTTCAAGCGCGGCGCTTCGATGATCGCTGTAAGCAACAACAAGCCCATAATTCCATTAGGATTCTCATACCGTGAACCCGGTTGGATACGCAAGAACATCTTCCGTCAGATAGCAGTGTTCACTCTTCATGTCGGTGAGCCTGTTTTTCCCAATAGGGAACTTAAGCCAAAAGAACGCGAAAAGGACCTCACTATCAGAGCTAACAAGGCGGTATGTGAACTGGTGGGTATCGATCCTGACAAGAACATCTATGAGCCTGTTTTCAACGATTCGAAGAGGATCGACTATTACACTGATACATACGGAGTCGGATACCGCGGATCCAGGTGACGCAAAACGGCTTTATGCCCCGTGAATACAGGAAAGAATCGATCAGAAAATACTTTATCAAAGATATTTAATAGTGTATAATATGCATGAGTTTAAGGGGATTACTGTCGGGTGGTCCTCTTTTTTTGAGCTTAAATGAGCATTTGAATAAGGGAGGAAAAACAATGAAGGGAATGAAAAAGCTTTTATGTGTATTGCTCGCAGGTGCAATGATCATGGGGCTTTGTGCGTGCGGTAAGACAGGTTCCGGAAAGTCCGGAAAAGACGACGATGATGACGACCGCGGTAGAAGAAGTGAGCGTACGGAAGACGAAGACGAAGATGAAGACGATGACGATGACGACGATCGCCATGGACGTAACAGAAGGTCTGATGATGAAGATGAGACTAAAGGAAGAAAGTACTATGAACAAGGCGGCGATGACGGTGAGTATTCTTATTATCTGATCGATGATAAGTCGCCTGAAGAAATCGTTGAACTCTATGCATATTATCGCGACGCTGCTGATGAAATCGGTCTTGATTATCAGATGAAGTTCAGAGACTATCTGTTGGTTGAACCGGATGAATTTGACGTTGGTGACGCCGATTGTATAGACATAGATTATAAGATGATATTTGATGATCCGTATGATTATGTTAAGAGTATACGCGTAAAAGAGGACCTGTTTAAGCATGTAGAGTGTTCAATGGAGGTCGTTGTGTTTGATCAGGATAGGGCTGAGGCAATCCTGAAAGCATTCGTGGACCGTTATGCCGTTGATGGTGCAGAGGTCAAGGACTATGATGGCGACGGATACTATACCAACGGATACATGATAAATATCGGTTACGAGCAAACATACTTTGTCTCATATAAAACAAAGGGATCAGATCCGACTTATTATGAAGTCCGTTTCTCGGAATCAAAATCTTTATAAAGGCAATAAGGGAGGAGAAAAATGAAAGGGGTAGAGAAGCTTTTAAGCATTGTTCTTGCAGGAAGCATGGTTATTGGAATCTGTGCTTGTAATAAGACAGGTTCCGGAAAGTCCAGAAAAGACGACGATGATGATGACGACCGCGGCCGTGACAGAAGAACGGAGCGGACGGAAGACGAAGAAGAAACAACAGAAACGACATTAGATCTTGAAGCATATTGGGAAGATGAATACTGGTTTATCGATCCGTCAGATGAAGCTACAATGAAGCATTTTGTCGATTGCATGATCGCGTGCGAGCCGAGACTTGGCGACATGAACATTACGAATGAGCGCAGTGATTTTGGTCAAAGAGTATGGGACGGATTTGACAAACATTACAGCGGCAACTATGGAATGAGCAGTCAAGGTGAATTTGTTTTTGAATACGGTAACAGTGACAGAGAAGACCTTATCAAGCGCAGGGATCATGTAGGTCTTGTCGCATACAACGGATATGAAAAAGAAGCTATTGGTGATCTTTTTGACTTCAAAATAGTCAGCTATGCAGAAAACTATATGCATCCGTTAAGACCCGGTTCTTGCGAGGCTTCTATTTATATCTACGATGAAGCCAGAGCTGAGAAATGCAAGCAGATCCTAATAGATTATTTATCTGAGATTTATAAGGATAAGATAATCCGTACTGAGGATCAAGGCATTTGGGGCTATTATATGTTTTACGGAGATAGCGGAGTCGATTATGTCTGCTATGTAAGACTTGTTCAGCTGCGCGATGATGATAAGAATCCCATTGATACATGGTTTATTGATGTTTGCGTTACATTCAATACGCCTGAACTGATGCGTGCGGATGTTATCGCTGAATCCGAGGCTGCTGCCACAGCCCCAAGTACAGTATCAACTGATATAACTTATGAGAGTGATACAACAACGTCGATTTCAGAAAGGAATTCCTGGTTTGATGACGATGACGACTGGGATGACGATGATGACGACGATTGGTGGGACGATGACGACGATTTCTGGGATGATGACGAAGACGATGATTGGGATGACGACTGGGATTATTAACTAAAGGCCGGAACATCAGTCCATCGACTTAACTAAAACTTTCATGCAGGGTGTCTCAACTGAGAGGCACCCTGTATTGTTACCGGTATGTCAGAGGAGCGACCATGTTATAATTGTTTTCGATGTTGAAGCAGTATATGGGGTTATATGGAAGATACTAAACTTTTATTTTTCGACGAATACGAACAGTTTTATATAATGACCGGAAATTCCAAGGCTTTTAAAGCTTTTTGCAGGGATGCTTTCGGGCAGGATTTTTCGCAGGACGGATTCAGTGATCTGAGACAGATAGACAGGATAGTCAGATTTATTCCTGAAGGAGAAAATGTTCTTATCCTTGATGTCGGATGCGGCAACGGAAAGATGCTCGGTTACCTGCAGGAAAAGACCAATGCGTATATTCACGGTTTCGATTATTCCGGGAATGCGATCGATTCCGCTAAGAAAATGTTCCAAAACAAGGCTGAGTTCAGACAGGGAAATATCGGTGAGATAGAATATCCTTCCGAACAGTTTGATCTGGTCGTATCCATGGATTCGATGTATTTTGCACCCGACATGGAAAAGTTCGTTCTTCAGATAATGAGATGGTTAAAGAAAGACGGCGTGCTTTTTGTGGGTTATCAGGAAGGCGATGTAATGCCTAAAACGGATAACGTGAGGACCACAGTTTTGGCAAAGGCGCTCGAAAAGAACAATATTCCATATGAAGTCGAAGACATAACTTTTGAAACATATGAACTGCTCAAAAAGAAGAGAGAGGCAGCGCTCTTACATCAAAAGGAATTCGAGGAAGAAGGCAATAAAGACTGGTTCGATCTGCTGATGATTCAGACAGATTGTGTTAAGGATTCTTTTGAACTGTTTGCTCAGAATATGGCAAGGTATATTTTTGTAGTAAGAAAATAATCTGATTCACGGATTGAAGAAGCGGAGTGATAGAAGTGAGTTATTTCAAGTACAGTGACAGACAGGTATATTTTGAAGAGTCAGGTGAAGGTACACCTCTTATATTGCTTCACGGTAACACTTCATGCGGAAAAATGTTTGATCCGGTAGTTCCGTCACTTGCTTCGGAATTCAGGGTTATCGTGCTTGATTTTCTTGGCAACGGACGCTCTGAACGTGTTGAGAAATGGCCTTCTGATCTGTGGTTTGATTGGGCACAACAGGTTAAAGCGCTGTGTGACTATTTGGGGATTAATAAAGTCAATCTGATCGGCAGCAGCGGAGGAGCTCTGGCAGCAATTAATGTGGCGCTTGAGTATCCGGAACTCGTAAATGCCGTGATCGCAGACAGCTTTGAAGGTCTTGAGGCTGATCCCTGTATTACTGATCAGATAAGGACCGGACGCGCTCAGGCTAAGCAGTTTGAGGGTTTTGTTAATTATCTGAAATTCCTGCACGGTGATGACTGGGAATCTGTTTTTGACTGTGATACAGATGCGGTTTTAAGACATGCTGAAGAAAACGGTTCGTTCTTCCATAACCCAATAGAAGAGCTGTCTGTCAGGATGCTTCTTACGGGAAGCCTTGAGGATGATATGTTTCCGAAGGGACACTGTAAGGGATTGTTTGAAAAAATATGCTCAAAAACAGATAAGGCAGAGATGCATATTTTCGAGCACGGCGGACATCCTGCTATGTTGAGCAATATGGATGAATTTGTCGGTATCGGCATTCAGTTCTTTGACGCATAAATTATCAAATATCCTCCATGTTATAATGTCCATATCTGAGGAGTGCCTCAGGTGTATTGGTCTGTTTCGATATGTGCAATGACATTGGGGATGAATAAATGGAGTCTAATGGAGCAGCAGTAACTAAAGTCTTATCCGTATTGCTGGCACAGTTTGATGTCGATGCTGCCGAAGCATACAGGGAAGCAAGCAGGAGTACTCTCATCGTGTCTGATTCATATCTGGTTTTCTTTAATTCAAAGGAGTACAGGATAGTTAATTTATAATTTTTCAGGCGGGTGCAACATTTTGCATATATTAACTGTATTTATAGCAAAGGCACCGGTTTGTCCGGAAAAAGCCTCAGTTGTTATGATAGATGTATAGGAGGGACTTAAAAATGAAGTTAGATCCTAAGCACGATTACAGAAAGCCCTTATATGCCGCCGGTGTTGCCGCGCTTGTTGGTGCAACGGCGATATTCGGAACGGCATGCGGTCCCAGGACTGCAGGTGATACGACGACTAGTGAAACCAGTGATGTTGAACTCGACGGCGAAGTAGCTATTGAGACAGACGAAGTAGAGCTCGCCGGCGAAGAGATTATCGAGACTGATTATGTCGAGCTTGATGGTGACGTCGCTGTCTGCGATCCGACAGATGAGACTTTTGCAGAATCCAAAGTAGAGAAGAACGGCAACTGAGTTTTTGTTTTGGGGGGAATAAAAATGAAGATAGATCCTAAGCGAGATTATAAGAAGCCTTTATATGCGATCGGTGCTGCTGCACTTATCGGCGTGACCATGCTGGGTACGGCATGCGGTCCCCAAATTTCGGGTGGCTTACAGACGGCGGAGTCTTCTGTGGAGATATCCGGCGGTGCAACGGTCTGTGAGGATATAGACAATTAACTTAAAACTGATTTATAGGTTGAACTTGTTATGAATTTTACTGTCCATCTTACTGAGAACTGCAACATGGCATGCAGTTACTGTCTTAGAGAAAAAACTCCCAAGGATATGTCCGTGGAGACTTTATATAAGACGATCGACCTCGCTTATTCCAAAGGAACTGTTGCGGGGTTCTGCTTTTTCGGAGGCGAGCCTCTCTTAAAAAAAGACCTGATCTATAAGGCTTTTGATTACTGTGAGAAAAAGACTGAGGAGACCGGAATTCCCTGTGCGTTCAAGATGACCACGAACGGTACTCTCATTGATGAAGAGTTTCTTGCAAGGGCAAAGGCAGTGAAGATGAAGATCGGCCTTTCCTTTGACGGCAAGGGCCAGGACATCTCAAGAAGATTTCCGGACGGCAGTTCTTCAGCTGACCTTCTCGAAAAGAAGGCAAAGCTCATTTTGTCTTATCTCCCCAATACCATGGCAATGCTTACGCTCGATCCCAAGGCTTGCGGAGTTTTATCTGAATCCGTGAAGTATCTTATTTCATTGGGATTCCATGACGTGTCGACGGTTATGGCATACGGCAGGAACGTTTCGTGGACCGATGAGGATCTTGAGATCTATAAGGGCGAGATCAATAAGGTCGCAGATTTTTATAGAGAAGAATTCAAAGCCGGCAGAAAGTATTTTGTTACGCCGCTGGTCAATAAGATCAGGGAGTGCGTTGCTGGTAAGAATTCCGCAGAGCACTGCCATCTCGGTACAAGACAGATGTCGGTAACTCCTGACGGAAAGATCTATCCGTGCACATCGTTTATCGGTGATGAAGATTTTTACATGGGAGATGTTTTCGACGGCCTCGATAAAGAACGTATGGCAGAGATCGCCAAGAGGAGCAATACTCCCGAGACATGCAAAGAATGCGACCTCAGGAAAAGATGCACCAATTCGTGCGGATGCGCTAACCGTATGAATACGGGAAGCGAGAACAAGGTATCTCCTCTGCAGTGCACTTATGAGCGTACCATCATTGAGGTTGCCGACAGACTGGGCAACGAGCTTTACGAATATAGTGAGAAAGAGTTCGTTGATTTCTTCGCGCGCAAAGCCTGATATTAGAAAAAATCAGTCAGCAAAAGATCCGTAAGTTCTTTATCAGTCAGGACCTCGTAGTCCGGACGTCTTTCGGGTGCAGGAAGGGTTCTTCTGTTTATCCAAATTGAATGCCAGCCTGAATCGAGTGCGCCCGTGATGTCCTTGTCGTAGTTGTCACCGATCATCCAGAGATCATCAGGCTTAAGGCCGAGCTTTTCTTCAAACATCCTACATAACCTTACGTCAGGCTTGGAGTAGTCCGTGTCGCCCGTAACGATTATGTTTGTGCGGTCAAACCATTTATCGAGCCCCAGCATGTCCACCTTGTGCCACTGGTGCTTAGATTCGCCTGCGGTGAGGATGGCAAGCTTTATCTCCGGGTCGGATGCGAATCTGTCTAATACCTTTTTCATATCTTCACTTAAGAACATGTGGCTCTGAAGCTCAAGATATGCGTCAGCTGAAAGGCAGCCGTCTTCTTGCTTGTAGGGAAGACCTAATATCCTGAATGTCTCGTTATAGCGCCAGCCGTTTATCTCTCTGGTGGATATCTCGCCGGATTCAAGAGCTGCCATGTTGATGTCGCTCTTTTCGTAGAAGATGCTAATGAATTCACGCCAGTCGGGGACTTTAACTTCGAGTACACTCTCTGCCGCCTGTACGAGCATGTCCTGCCTGCAGTAGAGCGTGTCATCTATATCGAAAACGATTCCTTTCATCAAGTCCTCCGGTTTAAGGTTAGGTTAAGATTCTTCGTATTATAATGAATCCCGTGGGATTTTGGGAATAAGGGGTTGGACTGTGGCTTACTGAAAAGGTCGCTTGGAAGGGCGTTTTCGGAAAAACCACCCGCGAAAACCACGTAGAACGCCCTGAAATAAGGCTTTTCGCGGTACCTCAGATTTCACGCAATTTATCATTTGACTATTTTTGACTTTAAGAGTATATTGTTGTTGGCACTCGGTGGGATAGAGTGCTAATCGGAGAAGGGAGAGACTGAAAGATGCAGTTGGATAACCGTAAAAAAGAAGTCTTACATGCAATCGTAGACGACTATGTATCTACTAACGAGCCTGTCGGTTCGAAGTCTTTGATCGAGCGTCACAATTTCCAGGTCAGCTCCGCAACTCTCCGCAATGACATGGCAGAACTAGAGCACCTCGGACTTATCGAGAAGCCGCACACATCTGCCGGCCGTATTCCTTCAGATAAGGGTTACCGCGAATACGTCAATTCACTCATGACGATCGAGGAACTGTCTCCCAGGGAGCAGCTCGAGATCGAGAAGAGGATAGATTCAAGCGTTGATGAGGTAACCGATCTCATTAAGAATGCTACTCATACGCTTTCGGAGACAACGGGATTTGTATCCCTTGCTATGAGCCCGAGACTTAAGAAGAGCTTTTTGAAGCAGCTTAAGATCTTAATGATCGAACCCGGCAAAGCTCTTGTGGTTATGGTGCTTTCTGCAGGCGTAGTAAAGGATAAGGTAGTAAGAATACCTAATTTCTTAAGTGACGAGCAGATCATGAAGATCTCCGGTGCAATCGAGAAGAACCTTACAGGTAAGCCGTTGGATGAGATCACTCTCGTTACCGTTGAGACGGCAGGCAAGGGAACAGAGGTTCCGGAGCCGCTCCTCAAGCAGGTTCTTTACGAAGCATACGCTGCTATCAAGCAGGCTGATGAACTCAATATCTATCTCGACGGCGAACACAGGATCTTGGAACTCCCTGACTTCAGTTCTTTGGGACGCGCAAGAGATCTTTTGGGAACACTTTCCGATTCCGGAATGGTCGCAGGATACGTTAACGAGATGGAGAATGCCAGAGAGCATGGTACTGACGATTCCTTCATGATCAGGATCGGCCAGGAGATCACGCTTGAAGGACTTGATGACTGCAGCTTCATTACCGCTACTTATAATCTTACTGATTCGGTATCGGGCAATATCGGAGTAATCGGACCTAAGAGAATGCTCTATTCGAAGGTAATATCCCAGATCGATTTTGTTAAGAAAAAGCTTAACAAAGAGATGCAGAGATTTACCTGATAACTGATATAGATAACAAAAGGGAAAGGATGATAAAAATGGCAGATGAAGAGTTGTTTTTCGGAGCTGACGACGAGCCTGTAAAGGACAACGTTGACAACAGCTCCGTAGAAGACGCAGCAGCTTCCGACAAGGCTTCCGCAGAAGGTACCGGGGAAGAGACAGCAAATGCAGAGGAGGCTAAAGCAGAAGAGAAAGCTGAAGCCAAGGCTGAGGTAAAGGAAGAGGCAAAAGCCGATGATGCATCGAGCGAACTTGAAGCAAGATACATGAACCTTTACGCAGAGTACGACAACTACAGAAGACGTACACAGAAGGAAAAGGACAACCTCTACGCTGATGCTATCGCAAGCGTTACAAAAGAGTTCTTAACACTTATCGATAATCTCGACAGAGCAACAGAAGGTGCAAAGAAGGCTGATGAGAGTTCACTTGATAAAGTCATTCAGGGAATGGAACTCGTCGGAAGACAGGCACAGGATACTCTTTCAAAGATCGGTGTTGAAGAGATACCCGCAGAGCGCGGAACAAAATTCGATCCCAATCTTCACGATGCAATGATGCACGTTGACGATGAAGAGCTGGGCGAGCAGGAGATAGCGATGGTTTTCGCTAAGGGATATAAGTACAAGGACAGAGTAATCAGACATGCTCAGGTCCAGGTTGCTAACTAAGTAAAAACAAATTGAAGATAAAGGAGATTTACTATGGATTTAATCAGATCAAGCTTGGTTCCTACAGTAATCGAGACAACAGGCCGCGGCGAGCGCGCTTATGACATCTATTCCAGACTTCTCAAGGAAAGAATCGTTATCCTTTCCGAAGAAGTAAACGCAGTAACTGCAAGCCTTCCTTGAGGCAGAGGATCCCGATAAGGACATTCAGTTCTATATCAACAGCCCCGGAGGATCCGTTTCTGACGGTCTCATGATCTACGACACAATGCGTCTGATCAAGCCCGACATCCAGACGATCTGCATGGGTATGGCAGCTTCAATGGGTTCAGTTCTTCTTTCCGCAGGTACAAAGGGCAAGAGATGCATCCTTCCTAATGCGGAAGTCATGATCCACCAGCCTTTGGGCGGCGCTCAGGGCCAGGCAACAGAGATCCTTATCGCTGCTGACCACATCAAGGATACAAGAGTAAGACTCAACCAGATCCTCGCAGACAACTGCGGCAAGGACCTTGAGACCTTGATGAAGGATACGGACAGAGACCACTGGATGACAGCTCAGGAAGCACTTGAATACGGCATCGTAGACAAGATCCTTGACAGCAAGAAATCTTAATTAAGTGATAGATTAAAGTTTGGTCCATATAGGACCGGGAGGAAATTAAAATGGCAAAAGTAATTGGTATTGACCTTGGTACAACAAACTCATGTGTTGCAGTTATGGAAGGTTCTGAAACAGTAGTTATCCCGAATCCCGAGGGTAACAGAACAACACCTTCAGTTGTAGGCTTCACAAAGACAGGCGAGAGACTCATCGGACAGGTAGCTAAGAGACAGGCAGTTACAAACCCTGACCGTACGATCCAGTCCATCAAGAGAGAGATGGGTTCAGATTATAAGGTATCCATCGACGATAAGAACTACACACCTCAAGAGATCTCCGCAATGATCCTTTCAAAGCTCAAGAGCGATGCAGAGGCTTATCTCGGAACACCCGTAACACAGGCTGTTATCACAGTTCCTGCTTACTTCACAGACTCACAGCGTCAGGCTACAAAGGACGCAGGTCGTATCGCAGGTCTTGAGGTTTTGAGAATCATCAACGAGCCTACGGCAGCATCCCTCGCTTACGGTCTCGATAAGGAATCAGATCAGAAGATCCTCGTATTTGACTTGGGCGGCGGTACGTTCGATGTATCCGTACTCGATATCGCTGACGGAGTTTTCGAAGTTCTTGCAACAGCAGGTAACAACAGACTCGGCGGTGACGACTTCGATAACAAGATCGTTGACTTCCTTGTTGAGTCATTCAAGACATCCGACGGTGTAGACCTCAGATCTGACCGTATGGCTATGCAGAGATTGAGAGAAGCAGCTGAGAAGGCTAAGATCGAGCTCTCCGGCGTTACATCTTCCAACATCAATCTCCCTTACATCACAGCTGATGCAACAGGTCCTAAGCACCTCGACATCACACTTACAAGAGCTAAGTTCGACGAGCTCACCGCTGACCTTGTTCAGAAGACAATGGATCCTGTTAAGCGTGCAATGAGCGATGCTTCGATCACACCTTCCGACATCGACAAGATCCTCCTCGTAGGCGGTTCCACAAGAATCCCTGCAGTTCAGGATGCAGTTAAGAACTACTTCGGCAAAGAGCCTTTCAAGGGCATCAACCCTGACGAGTGCGTTGCTATCGGCGCAGCTATCCAGGCAGCAGTTCTTACAGGCGACGTTAAGGGACTCCTTCTCCTCGACGTTACACCTCTCTCACTCGGTATCGAGACAATGGGCGGTGTATGCACAAAGATGATCGAGCGTAACACAACGATCCCTACAAAGAAGAGCCAGGTATTCTCCACAGCAGCTGACGGCCAGACACAGGTTGAGGTTCACGTACTCCAGGGTGAGCGTGAGATGGCTGCTTACAACAAGACATTGGGCAACTTCATTCTTGACGGTATCGCACCCGCACCCCGTGGTGTTCCGCAGATCGAGGTTACATTCGATATCGACGCTAACGGTATCGTTAACGTAAGCGCTAAGGATAAGGGCACAGGCCGTGAGCAGAAGATCACTATCCAGTCTTCTTCCAACATGAGTGAGGAAGATATCCAGAAGGCTGTTAAGGAAGCTGAGATGCACGCAGCTGAGGATAAGGCAAACAAGGAGAAGGTCGAAGTCAAGAACCAGGCTGAGACAGCTTGCTATCAGGCAGAGAAGACAATGAAGGATGCAGGCGACAAGATCTCCGATGCTGACAAGGCTCCTGTTAACGACTGCATCACAAAGCTCAAGGATGCCATTTCCAAGGATGACACAGAGGCTATGAAGCAGGGTACAGAAGATCTCCAGCAGGCTCTCATGAAGCTCGGCGAAAAGATCTACCAGGCAGCAGGCGGAGCTCAGGGTGCGCCCGGAGCAGGCCCTCAGGGTCAGCCTTCTGCAGAAGATTTCGCAGGTTATGGTTCTGAGTCCGCAGGTCCTGACGCTTCAGGATCAGGCGAAGGCGACGGATTCAAGAATGCCGGCGGCGACTTCTAATCGAAATAAAATCTGATACAATAGTCCGGCATGTCTGGTTTTGGATATGCCGGACACATGTATGTTAACTAATCTAAGCCTCGTTTGAGAGGCGCGAAAACAGAACGGAGGGGTTCCTCTTTGGCTAGAGATTACTATGAGGTTTTGGGAGTTACCAAAAGTGCTTCCGATGACGAGATAAAGAAGGCTTTCAGACAGCAGGCCAAGAAATATCACCCGGATTTGCATCCCGGTGACAAAGAGGCCGAGGCTAAGTTCAAGGAAGTCAATGAAGCCTATTCAATTCTGTCTGACCCCGATAAGAAAGCTAAATACGACAGATTCGGTCATGCCGGTGTCGATCCGAACGGATTCGGCGGCGGTGGCGGCGGATATGGCGGCGGCGCTTACGACGTTGACCTTGGCGATATCTTCAATTCATTCTTCGGCGGCGGATTCGGAGGTTCATCCAGAAGACGTACAGGTCCGCAGAAGGGTGCTGATCTTAAGTATCACATGGCTCTTGAGTTCATGGAGGCGGCATTCGGCTGCACCAAGTCCTTCCAGATCACCAAGGAAGATCTCTGCAAGTCCTGTAACGGTTCAGGCGCACAGCCCGGAACAACACCTGAGACATGTCCCACATGTCGCGGTGCAGGAAGAGTACAGCAGCAGACACAGACTCTCTTTGGTATGACGATGGTCACAAAGGCCTGCCCTTCATGTAACGGCAGAGGTACTGTGATCAAGACACCTTGTACGCAGTGCAGAGGCAAGGGAAGACTCAAGACGGTCAAGAACCTTTCAGTTACGATCCCGGCAGGCATCGATACAGGCGATCTTCTCCCTGTAAGAGGCGAGGGCGAGCCCGGTACCAACGGCGGTCCTTACGGCGATCTTTATATCGAATTCAAGGTTAAGAAGCATGATGTTTTCGAGCGTAACGGCACGACAACATCCTGCAGCATTCCGATTACTTTCGCACAGGCTGCATTGGGCGGCGAGATCGAAGTGCCGACCATCTATGGTAAAGAGAAGTACACGCTTAAGGAAGGTACCCAGCCCGGTGATACCATCACTTTGAAGAGCAAGGGTATTCCGTATAAGAACGGTTCGAACATGAAGGGCGATCACGTCGTTAAGTTCGTTTTGGAAGTTCCTACGGGACTTAACCGTGAGCAGAAACAGCTTCTTACACAGTTCAACAATACGCTGACTGACCGCAACTATGCGAAGAGAAGCCAGTTCTTCCAGAAGCTGAAGAACATTTTCAAGTAATATAAAACACGTAATTTACGCGGGAATTCTCATGCGGATTCCCGCGTTTTTATTGAAGAGGTCATGACTATGAGATGGGCAGAAATAACGATCAAGACAACTGAAGAAGCTTCCGAAGCGATCTGCGAGATGCTCGCACAGGCAGGTGCCGACGGCATTGCATCACAGGATCCGATGGAGTTCAGAAATACCATAGACAACGATCCGTTAAGCTACTGCGATGACGGTACGATCGAGAGCTATGGCACGGATGTCGTTATCAAGGCCTATTTCGCAGAGACGGATGACGGTGTTATCCGCATGGGTGCCAAGAGCGAAGAGTTTGCTAATCCCGACGGCGTAGGCATGATCTACGGCTCAATTACTGACAAGGAACTTCCCACGGCAGATGCCATGGATTTCATTAAGCAGCGCATTGCAGAGATCGGCGAGTTCCTTGACGTCGGCAAAGGTTTTGAAGGTTTCCGCTATGTCGATGACGAAGACTGGGCCAACAACTGGAAAAAATACTACGAGGAGTTCAGACTCTCAGACCGTATCGTTATCTGTCCCTCATGGATAGAAGAAGGCGATGCAGAGCTCGAAAGGGGTGCCATCAAGGTTATCCTCGATCCGGGTTCCGCATTCGGTACAGGTACACACGAGACCACATCTATGTGCGCTGAGATCCTTGACC
>CAJOJI010000040.1 GCA_905234715.1 uncultured Saccharofermentans sp. | reverse complement strand
CGAGAGATCAAGACTTTATCTTTGCTGTCTGCTTAAGGAAAATCCTGATGTTCTTTTCCTCGACGAGCCTACAAACCACCTGGATATCAATTCCAGAGAGATCCTTGAGGATGCGATAAAGGAATACAGCGGTGCCGTCATCTGCGTCAGCCACGACCGTTTCTTCATTGATAAATGTGCCGATAAGGTGCTCGGATTCAAGGATAAAAAAGCAGAGCTCTACGACTCATATTACTTCTACCGCAAAGCGGTTCTTGCTGAGCCTGTCGCTTCTGCTCCCGTGGAAGAGCCCAAGCAGGAGAACGAGAACACGGTGCGCAACGTTAACCGTGCTCAGGAGAGAAAAGAGTCTGCTAAGCGCCGTCAGAGGATTGCCGACATCGAGAAAGAGACAACCAAGCTTGAAGCCGAGCAGAAGGAATTAGAGGCAAAGTTCGGCGGTTCATGCAGCAGTGAAGATCTCAAGCGTTATGAAGAAAACGCTAATAAGTTGTCGGCATTATATGACGAGTATTTCGAATTGAACGAGGAATAACGATTTATCTTCTAATACTTTTTTGAGAGTAAATAATATAGTAAAATAAACTATACTGCTCTCGGAGGTAAATGCGTATGCCAATGACCATGACTCAGAAGATTCTTGCTGATCATGCAGGGCTGGACAGTGTTGCCCCGGGCGACCTTATTGAAGCTAAATTGGATTATGTTTTAGGTAATGACGTTACCACTCCTCCTGCGATAAAGGTTTTCGAGAAGCTTGGCGTTAAGGACGTCTTTGATAAAGACAGAGTCCTCATGATCCAGGATCACTTCACTCCGAATAAAGACATCAAATCAGCTGAACTCAATAAGACGATGCGCTGTTTTGCGCGCGAACATGAGATCACTCATTACTACGAACTCGGCCGCAGGGAGATGGGAATCGAACACGTTATTCTTCCTGACAACGGTATCGTGCTTCCCGGTGATCTTGTTATCGGAGCTGATTCACATACATGTACATACGGAGCTTTAGGCTCGTTTTCCACAGGTGTCGGATCGACTGATCTTGCATGCGCTATGGCAAGGGGGGTCACTTGGTTTAAGGTTCCTGAAGCGATCAAGGTTAACCTTACGGGAAGATTCAAAAAGTTTGTAACAGGAAAGGACCTTATCCTTACGATCATCGGCATGATAGGTGTTGACGGTGCGCTTTATAAGTCACTTGAATTTGACGGCGACGGCATCAAAGCGCTTTCGATGGACGGAAGACTTACAGTTTGCAACATGGCTATCGAGTGCGGCGCAAAGAACGGAATATTCCCCGTTGATAACTACACGCTGAAGTATATCTCCAGAACAAATCCCGAGAGATTTATTAAGAGTGATTACAAAGTCTATACGGCAGACGAAGATGCCGAATACAGTCAGGTTCTGGATATTAATCTTGATGACATTGACTTGACTGTTGCTCTCCCTCATCTGCCTTCGAATACAAAGAAAGCTTCCGAGTGCACTGACATGAAGATCGATCAGGTCGTTATCGGTTCATGCACGAACGGAAGACTCGAAGATATCGGAGCTGCCGCAACTATCCTTAAGGGACTCAAGGTCCATAAGGATGTCAGATGCATTGTCATTCCGGGCTCGCAGAAAGTATACAGACAGGCTTTGGATAACGGCTGGCTTCAGGATCTTGATGATGCAGGATGCGTTATCTCTACATGCGGACCTTGTCTGGGCGGCCATATGGGCGTTCTCGCAAAGGGTGAGAGATGCGTATCCACCACAAACAGAAACTTTGTCGGACGAATGGGAGATCCCGAATCCGAAGTTATATTGAGCGGTGTTCCCGTTGCTGCAAGCTCGGCTGTTTTGGGACGTGTCGGAACACCGGATGAACTGTAAGAAGGGAGTATCTGCATGAAGGTCAGCGGTAGAGTTTTTAAGTACGGTGACAACGTCGATACCGATGTCATCATTCCTGCAAGATATCTCACATCAGCAGATCCCGAACATCTGAAAGAACACTGCATGGAAGATATCGACAAGTCCTTTAAGGACCGCGTAAATGCCGGCGACATTATGGTTGCAGGCAGGAACTTCGGATGCGGTTCATCAAGAGAGCATGCTCCCGTTGCAATTAAAGCAAGCGGTATATCTCTCGTCATTGCAAATGATTTTGCGAGGATCTTTTACCGCAATTCCATCAATGTGGGACTTCCTATTCTCGAGTGTCCCGAAGCTGCTTTGAAGATCAACGACGGAGATGAGATCGAAGCAGATTTTGATACGGGCATCATCACTGATAAGACCACGGGTGAGAGATTTGCATCAAAGCCTTTCCCGGAATTCATAAAGAACATCATGGCTAATGGCGGACTCGTCGGATATACCGAGTCCGGGTTAAGAGATTAAGGGGCAGACAAATGGGAAAGAAGTACAATATCGCAGTTATTCCCGGTGACGGAATCGGTCCCGAAATCACTGCGGCTGCCATTGAAGTATTGCAGGCTGCAGCAACAAGAAAAGGGATTGAGATAATTACAAAAGAACTCAAAGCCGGCGGCGATGCCATTGATACGTTCGGCATTCCGCTTCCTCAGGAGACGATCGATTCCGCAAAGGCAAGCGACGCTGTTTTACTTGGCGCCGTCGGAGGTCCCAAGTGGGATAATGTGGAGCCTGATATAAGACCCGAAAGAGCCATTCTCGGATTGAGAGCAGGTCTCGGATTATACGCTAATATCAGACCGGCAATCGTTTTCGATGAACTTAAAGATGCATCTCCTCTGAAAAATCCCGGACGCATTGATTTCATTATCGTAAGAGAACTTACGGGCGGAATCTATTTCGGCAAGAACGGCACGTATCAGAGCGGCGACCGCCTTCCTGACGGTACGGTAAAGGGCAAAGTTGCATTTGATACCGAGAGTTATTCTGAAGGCGAGATCAACAGGATACTGAAGATCGCGTTTGAACTTGCCATGAAGAGAAGAAAGAAGGTTACTCTCGTAGACAAGGCCAATGTTCTTGTATCAAGCAGAATGTGGAGATCTTTGGCAGGCCAGATGAGCCTTGAATATCCGGAAGTCGAGTTTGAGAGTCTTTATGTTGATAATGCAGCAATGCAGCTTATCGGCAGACCTTCAAGCTTTGACGTTATCGTTACGAGCAATCTCTTCGGCGATATCCTTTCCGATGAGGCAGGTCAGATAGCAGGTTCCATCGGTATGCTTCCTTCGGCTTCGTTAGGCGCGAACGGAATGCCCGGACTTTTCGAACCTATTCACGGATCAGCTCCGGACATAGTCGGACAGGATAAGGCTAATCCTTTAGCAACGATCCTTTCTGCAGCGATGATGATGAGAACGTTAGGCGAGGATGAACTTTCTGCTGATATCGAAAATGCAGTGAAGAAGACACTGGCAGGCGGTTTCAGAACAAGTGACATAACCTTCTGCAATGAAGGAGAAAATATTAAATCCGTCGGTACGAAAGAGATAACAAAAGCTGTTATCGACAATCTCTGACGATTAAAGAAAAGAGGAATCAGCGATGGCAAAAAAGCTTGTCGCAGTAATCGACATCGGTTCGCTCACAGCGAGACTTAAGATATTTGAGATAGGTTCCAAGGGCAAGCCCAAGGAGATAGAGGCTGTCCGCAAGTTCACGGGACTCGGCACAAAGTCCTACAGCTCAGGAATCATTCAGTCAGCTCAGGTTGAAGAACTCTGCAAGTGTCTTAAGATGTTTGACGAGAAGTGCAGGGAATACGGCGTTGCACGTGTTTTCTGCGTTGCAACATCCGCTTTCAGAGATGCTTCAAACTCTGAAGTCGTAATCGAGAAGGTAAGGACCAGAACAGGATTTAAGATCAAGGTCCTTGATAACTCGATGGAGCGTTATTATCAGACACTTGCCGTACAGGCGATCTATCCGGATTTTGCAAAGATCATTTCTTCAGGAACCATGATGCTCGACATCGGTTCGGGCTCCATTCAGGCTTCGGTTTACGACAAATCCGAATTCGTATTCAGCCAGAACCTGCTGCTCGGTTCACTGAGAATTTCAGGAATGCTTACCGACCTCCAGAGCAGGACAACTCATTACGATGAGGTTTTGCAGGAGTTCATCGGACAGGACCTTGATGACTATCACGCAATGGAACCCAAGGGAATCATCTATAAGAACCTTATAGCTTTCTCCGGCGAAATGGGCTATATCAAGCAGCTTGCCGGACACGGCGCAATGTCTTCCGTTACGCTTACAAAGGAAGAATTCCTTAAGGTCTATAACTATCTTCTCAAGGTAAGACCTACTGATCTTACTCTCGAAAAGAACATCCCTTCGATGATCGCGCCTTTACTTTTGCCTACGGCGCTCATCGTTAAGAACATGCTTGATTATACGGGCGTAGATACCATCTACATGCCTCACGCATCGCTTTCAGACGGTATCATCTATTACTACTGCGTCAATTCACAGGGACTTAAGACTGAGATTTCACCTGACAGTTATTTGATCTCAGCTTCAAGGCATATCGCAAAGCGTTACCGTTCAAGCAAGAAACATGTTGAATATGTTGAGAAGACTGCACTCCAGTTTTTCGATGAGACAAAGAAGATAAGTGGTCTCGGAAGCCGTGACAGACTGCTTTTGCAGGTTGCCGTAATACTTCACGAGATAGGTAAGTTCGTACATGCGAGAAACCACAGTGACGCCGCTTATTCGATAATCAAGAATACAAATCTCATGGGCCTTGATCACGATGAGATCAACATGGTAGCCATGATCGTAAGACTGTATCCGAGAAATAAGCCTTACGACAGCTACTACTATTCGATCCTGCCTTCAGATCAGAAGGTCATCGTTTCAAAGCTCGCATCCATTCTCAAGATCGCTGATGCCATAGATGCTTCACACAAGGAGAAGGGAAAGAAGATTTCATGCAAGATAAAGGATAACGAATTCGTTATCACGTGTGATGCCTCTGAAGACATGTCCTTTGAGAAATGGGCATTCGAGAACAGAAGTGTCATGTTTGAAGACGTTATGGGAATCAAACCGGTTCTCAAGACCAGGAGGGAAGGCTAATGGCAGTCAAGAAGAGCGCTGCTTCGCGCAAAGCAAATACATCAACAGGCAAAGCGGGAACACCCGTAAAGAAAACAGCGGCTAAAAAGCCTGCTGCAAAAAAGCCCGCCGCAAAGAAGCCTGCGGCAAAGAAAGCCGCTGCTAAAAAGCCGGCAGCAAAAAAGGCTGAAGTAAAGAAAGCTGAAGTGAAGAAAACGGCTCCCAAGAAGACGGCACCTAAGAAGTCATCTTCATTTGTAGCTTCACCTGAAGTTACGGATGCAGGATATTCTGAATCAAGTGCATCTTTCTTAAGCGGTAACGATTGTTTCTATAACCGTGAACTCTCCTGGCTCGAATTCGATGACCGTATTCTTCATGAGGCGAGAGATTCCAAGAATCCGCTTCTTGAAAGACTTAACTTCCTTTCAATTACTGCATCAAATCTCGACGAATTCTATATCGTCAGAGTTGCTTCATTAAGAGACATGCAGAGTATCGATTTTGCAGAGCGTGACATTGCAGGTTTCTCGATCGATGAACAGCTCGAGAGGATCGATCAGAAGACAAGAAGAACAATGGCTCTCATGTATTCCACATACACAAGATCTCTTGTTCCGTCTCTTGCTCAGGAAAAGATCTTCCTGAAAAATTACGATGAATTAAGCGACCAGCTTAAGGCCATTGCGGATTCTTACTTTAAGGCGGTTCTTTATCCGATCCTTACGCCCATGGCTGTCGACTCTTCAAGACCGTTCCCGCTGATTTATAACCGCATGCTCAACATGTGCGTCATGCTCAAGAACGAGCCTAAGAATGTAAAGCTCCAGGAGAGAGCGACTTTCGGTCTTAAGAGTGATAAGGAAAAGAAATCCGTCAACGAAGAAAAATATATGTATGCGACTGTTCAGATCCCTACGGTCGTAAAGAGACTTTATCAGATCCCTACAGATGAAGGTGATATCTTCGTTCCTGTAGAGCAGATCATTAGAGCCAACACCGATATGCTCTTCGACGGCCAGACGGTTCTTGCAACTGCTTTCTACCGCGTAATGCGTAATGCCGACCTTGATATCGACGAGGACGAGGCAGAAGACCTTCTCAAGGAAATCGAGACTCAGGTAAGACGCAGAAGATTCGGTGAGATCATAAGACTTGAAGTTCAGGATGATATCGATTCGGATCTTCTCCATTACATCGTTGATGAATTGGAAGTCGATGAAGCTGATATCTTCAGCGTTAACGGCCCTATCGACCTCACATTTCTTTCAAAGCTAACATCCGCATGCAAGGGCAAGCATCCTGAATTGTGCTACAAGGCCCACGATCCTGCCGAGGCGGCATCTTTCGACGGCCCTGTAAGCGAGCTTGATATTTTCGAGCAGATAAGAGAAAAAGACAGGATCGTTCACCATCCTTATGAGACGTTTGAACCTGTCCTTGAATTCGTAAAGCAGGCAGCAAGAGATCCCAATGTCCTTGCCATTAAGCAGACTCTCTATCGTGTATCCGACAGATCACCGATCATTGCATCGCTCCTTGAAGCTGCACAGAACGGTAAGCAGGTAATGGTACTTGTTGAGCTCAAGGCCAGATTCGATGAGGAGAACAACATCAACTGGGCAAAGAAACTCGAGAATGCCGGATGCCATGTTATCTACGGTCTTGTCGGCCTTAAGACACACAGTAAGATCACTCTTGTCGTTCGTAAGGAAGAGGACGGAATCAGAAGATATCTGCACCTTGCAACAGGTAACTATAACGATGTAACTGCCAAGATCTATACCGACCTTGGTCTGTTTACGGCTAACGAATCCTTCGGTGAGGATGCTTCCGAGTTCTTCAACATGCTCTCCGGATTCTCTATCCCGCAGTCCTGGAGAAGACTCATTCCCGCGCCTCTATGGATGAAGGATTATTTCATTGCCAGAATCAGGAGAGAGGCCGAAAATGCAAAGGCCGGAAAGCCTGCGCACATCATCGCAAAGATCAATTCGCTTGTTGACGAGACCGTCATCAAGGCTCTTTATACTGCTTCAAATGCAGGCGTTAAGATCGAACTTATCGTAAGAGGTATCTGCTGCTTAAGAGCAGGAATTCCGGGCATGAGCGAGAACATCACAGTCCGTTCGATCACAGGACGTTTCCTTGAGCATTCAAGAATCTTCTATTTCTATAACGAAGGCCACGAGGATATCTATCTTGCTTCTGCAGACTGGATGCCGAGAAACTTAAACCGCCGTGTCGAGCTTTTGTTCCCGATCGAAGATCCGGACTGCCGCGCGCGCGTAAAGGAAGTTCTTGATGTAGAGCTTGCGGATACTGTAAGAGCACATTTCCTTTCACCTGACGGCTCTTACCATAAGCTCGATCTCAGAGGAAAAGAGAAGATCGATTCACAGCAGAAGCTCATTGATCTTGCAGATGCAGCGATTGCCGAGAGACACAAGAACGTCGATAATCACGAGTTTATTCCTGAGGAGAGTCCGAGAGACTGACCCCTTGAAAAGTTGAATTCAATGGTTTCAACGGGTAAAATCAGAGAAAACAAGGAGAAATTGATATGTTGAAAAGAATAACAAAGACCAAACATAAGAGCAGGCAGGCGTTTACGCTTGTTGAGCTTATCGTGGTTCTTGTGATTCTTGCTGTTCTTGCTGCAGCAATTACACCTGCACTTGTCGGATATATTAAGCGCTCAAAGAGGGCTCGCTATATTCAGAAAGCTGATGAACTCCGTACTGCCGCTCAGGCTGTACTTGCTGAGTTCTATGCTTATTATGACGGTGACTTATCTGAAGCTTTGGACAGCTCCGCCAATACTGCTACTAATGTAAACTGGTGGAAAGGCAATCTGAAGGATTACGGTGATGAAGTCCTTTATCTGACGGGTTACGGCAGAGGCAAGGACAGTGGCGAACCGTACATCATGGTAATCGGCGTCGGACATGATGAAAGCACCAAACTGACCTCTGCACAAAAGAATACCATTTACTATGTAGGTTATATTGAAGAGCTTGGTGAGCCGGCGATGTTTTATGTTGACGGCAAATGGATATATCAGTGGCCAAGAGATACCGGTGACCTGATCAGAGTCAGTAATACAGGAATGGACAGAAATACACTGGTAACTGATGAGGGTAATATACCTTTGAGGTTCTACATAGTCTGTAACAGACGAGGCGATGATAATATCTGGTTGGAATCGCAGTGGACTCCCACTAAAAACACTTTGGAAGGAAACAGCGAAGGTCATCACGGTTTCTGATACATATTTTTAGATAAAATTTTCATTTTGGGCATCTCTCAGAGATGCCCTTTTTCTTTATCATTGAATATGTTGTTTTAGTGTATAATTCTCTCGTTCAGAACAGTTCGTGGGGAGCGTTCTGAACTAATATGGAAAATAGGAGTAATCGTATGAATAAGATTATCTGCATATGTCTTGCAGGTGCTTTGATGTCAGGCCTTTGTGCCTGCAATAATGCCGTATCCGTAACTTCTGAGAGCGTAACGGAACAGACCACCATGACAGAAGAACAGATATCTCAGGAAGAAACAGAAGAATATACGGAACAATCCGCTGAAGTTTCTGAAGAAACAGACATGCTCATTGATTATGAACAGATGAAAGCTTATGCCGGCAGTGAAATACCTGTTATCTATACTGACAGATCAAGTGAAGAGATAGTTGAGATCGTTCAGGCGATGAGGCATATTTCGACTGCATCTCCTGTAGAGGATTACCTTAAAAGATTCACAGTTAAACCCGTAACAAGTGTTGACGGTCAGACCAGAATGCTCAGATGGACATATGAACCTGAAGAGTTTGACTGCTTCAGACAGGTCCTGATGAATGTAAGGGAAAAGGACGGTAAGCTCCTGGTCGATGCGAACGGCACTCTTGATATCGTCATGTGGTTCAGTGATCCTGAAACGGCGTCCGGTGTATATATAAGACTTGTTAAGATTCTTACCGATGAATTCGGCAAGCCGGATGACGACATAAGGAACGGAACGACAAGACAGACGGTTTTCGGTCCTTACAGCGTGCAGATGCTGGAGGCCGACGGAGTGCATCAGGTAAGAGTGCTTATCAGTACTGTATCCGTTGATATGCGCGGTTGATATTCCTGTTTAAGATAACGTTAAGATAAGCCTTTGCAATTAGTGATAGAATATCGCGCAGGGGGAATGCTTTTATGGAATTTGTAATTAGTCATCTTGTTAAAAGTTATGGTTCAAAACAGGTCCTTAAGGATGTTGATTTTACCTTTGAAGAAGGCAGGATATACGGTCTTTTGGGACGCAACGGATCAGGCAAGACAACGTTTTTTAACTGCATAAACAGTGATATAGATATTAATTCGGGAGAGTTCTATTTTCGCGGAGAAGGAAACGAAAAGATTCCTGTCATGCCCGAAGATATAGGATATCTTGTATCAACACCTACAGTGCCTGAGTTCATGACGGGCAGGGAGTTTTTGAAGTTTTTCATTGAAGTTCATGAGGAGATCAAACCCGACAGGACTATTGATGAATACTTCGATTACATGATGGTGCCTGAAGATGACAGGGACAGACTACTGAAGGATTATTCCCACGGTACGAAGAACAAGATGCAGATGCTCTTAAACATCATTGCAAAGCCTAATCTTATGCTGCTCGACGAGCCTCTTACTTCACTTGACGTCATCATTGCAGAAGAGATGAAGAATGTAATAAGGAATCAGAAGCAGGGAAGGATAACCATCTTTTCGACGCATCTTCTTGATGTGGCTGTTGATCTTTGCGATGAGATCGTGCTGCTTCATAACGGAAAGCTTGAACCGATCGATAAGAGCAATCTCGGCAATGCCGATTTCAAGGAAAAGATAATTGCCGCACTGAAGGATCAGGACGATGCTTAAGGAATTCAAAAAGACATTACTTAAAGTAATTCACTTAAGAAGCATAATCGGCTACAACGGACTTGTTTACGCTCTTAAAAAGACACCGGTGATCGGAAAGATACTTCCGGACAAGCTCTACAGCACGATGTTCCTTAAGGTGATCTACTGGGTATTCCACGTTATCGCGGAAGTCTTCAGGCTGTTCATCGGTAAGATATTCGGACTTGGTCTTATCTATGTATTTTCATTTATCCTGATGAATTTGTACGTTGAACACGATATGGCACCCGGAGTACCAAATTCTGTTCTGTATTCATCTCTGGCACTGTTCTTCTTTATTATCTATGCTTTCTGCGGAATTATGCTTAATAAGTCTGTCTTCGGCTGGACTAATGATAAAGAGTATATGGTGTTCATGCTCAGGATGAATGCCAGAAAGCTCAATTACACGCTTTATACGTATGACCTTGTAAAACTCGTAATAGGTTATCTTTTAGCGGGAATAATAGGCGCCGTATTGGGCGCTCCGTTCTGGCTGTGCCTCGGAATACCTGTTCTGGCCGTGTTTATTAAGCTTTTTGGTACCGGTTTTCAGGCATTCAGATTCAGAAGGAAGCGTAAGCGCAATAAGCTGCTGAAGATAAGCATTACCGGTAATATCATCGGTTTTACCTGTATATTGCTCGCAGCTCCTTTTGTATTCATGATCGTTGCAAACGGTTACTATATACCGCTGCCTGTCATGCTGGCTGTATCAGGTGTCCTGATCCTTCTTGGCCTTTGGGGATATAAAGAGATAAACGCATGTGATTCTATCCTGCACAGAAGGATCCTGCACGATAATATCGGCAAGAATGAACTCAATGCTTACACTAAGACTGATAACACCAAGAGCTTTAAGAAGATCAAGGCAAAGGGCAGCGTTAAGGAAAGCAAAAAGGGTTTTGAATACTTAAATGCACTGTTCCTTAAAAGGCACAGCGGCATGCTCGTGGCAAAGCCGATTGCTTTTGCCGTGGTCATTTTTGCTGCCATGGGATTGGTTATAGGCCTTTTTATCTACGGGTATTATCAGCGTTTCGGCGCTCAGAACTGCCTTAATATGGTCGGCAATAATCTCCTGAACATGATATTGTTCAGGCACTATGAGGATGCTCTGCTTCCTTTGGACGATCAGTCTGTATCTTCGTTCTTCAGATGGCTTGCCGGATCTCACATGCTTGCAATGCTCTTTCCGATAGCCATTGCCGACAATGCATTCAAGAGCACTCAGGCTATGTATATCAACTGTGATAACTGCCTCATGACATTCAGCTTTTTCAAGCAGCGCGAAAAGATAATCAAGCTCTTTGACATAAGGTTCAAGCAGCTTATAAAGATCCATCTGGCTCCGGCTATAGCGTGCGGCATGCTTGCAAATCTCATCCTGTTTTGTACGGGTGGCCAGGATTTTCCGTTCCAGTATGTTCTGACGGTGCTTGTCTGTATCTTGATGAACGTTAACTATTCACTGATCTGGCTTGCGATGTATTATCTTTTCCAGCCGTTTACGACCAGTGTTAACGTAAAGAGCGGTATTTATAACGTTATAAGGATCGTTGTATCCTGCTTATTAACGCTTATTGTATTTATTCCTTCAAATACATTTGTGCTGACTGTCGTACTGGCGGTTTTTACGGCTGTATTCGTCTTTACCATGAGAAAACTCGTGTATAAGCACGCTCCGAAGACCTGGAAAGCCAAGTCATAAATATTCTTTCGGAAAATCATACTAATTTAATAGTTGATTAACACCATTCACTTTTCCATGTGATAAAATGCTAATAAGTAAAATAATTTTTATCGGAGGCTGATTATGGACTTGCAGGGTTTTGTTGACATGCTCGAAGTCATGACTTGCATAATCTCGGTCGAAACTAAAGAAGACGGTTCATACGGTGATATCAGAATTGTAACGGGAAATCCTGCTTATATAGCATCCATTGAACATGCAAATCCCGATGTACCCCAAATGATGACGAATAAATTCGTCCCCAACAGCCTTTATCAGAATTATTTTCCGACGGATCTTAATTTCGAGGATTTCTGTTTCAGATGTGCAGTCTTAAAACAGCCCATGCACACATATATCCATCCTGAGAGATTCGATTTCTGGTTCAGCCTTTACATGATGCCTTTGGGAAGCAACGGCAATCTGCATTACTGCACATATTCACAGGTCGTATCCAAATACGCAGACAGCGAGGAGATGAGCAATACTTCCGCATCAATAGCAACGGATGTACTTAATACATGTATCAAGCTCAGGGGAGCTACGAACTTCCAGCATACTATGGATGAGGTAATCTCCGATATCAGAAAGCTCTGTGATGCACAGTCCTGTGTTATCCTGCTGACAGATCATGAGACAAGAAAATGCTCAGTCCTTTGCGAATCAAGAAATGAATATTCCATGCTTCAGAGCATGAAGGATATTCTCAGGGATGATTTCTACGAGCTGACCTTATCTTGGAAAGATGTTATAGGCGGAAGCAACGGCCTGATCATCAAGAACAGAAACGACTGGGAGTACCTTAGGGAGAAGAGCCCTGAATGGTGTGATTCTCTTATTAGGGCAAATGTTGAGAGTATTGTTCTGTTCCCGCTGGTCAACGGCAATGAGTTGCTGGGTTATATCTGGGCCTGCAATTTCGATACTGAGAACAGCATCAAGATCAAGGAAACGATCGAACTTACAGTTTATTTTGTAGCATCTGAAATCGGCAACTATCTGCTTTTGGACAAGCTGAAGAAACTGAGCACGATCGATCTTCTCACAGGTGTTCTGAACAGAAATGAAATGAACAACAGAGTCGACGCCATCAGAAAGGGCGGATCCGATGAGATCAAGGGACTCGGCATCGTTTTCGCTGATCTTAACGGCCTTAAGCGTGTTAATGATAAAGAAGGCCACGCTGCAGGAGACCTTTTGCTCAAGAATGCAGCTATGGCCCTTCAGAATGTATTTGTAGGAGATCAGATCTTCAGAGCCGGCGGTGATGAGTTCATGATCATGATGTCATTTACTACTGAAGATGCGATCAAAGAGAAGATCAACAAAGCAAGAAAGATCTCGAAGAAATACGGTAATGTATCATTCGCTTTGGGATACGCTTACCAGAACGATTCAAGCGACATTACTGAAGCATTGAAACTTGCAGACCAGAGAATGTACGAGGACAAAGCCAAGTACTATCTCGATCATCCTGAATACATGCGCTGATTCAGCAGGATTCAAACTCTGCAGTTATACTGCTTTCTTCAAAGATACCTTCATATCCTTCAGGGCAGGAGAGCTTAAGCAAGATCTTTCCTTGCCCTTTATTCTTGATGTAAGTTCCGCCGTATCCGCCGCTGATGCGTGCTCTTGAAGGACCGACAAATTCTCCGGCACCTTCAATCGTCATGGGCAGGCTGTCACAGAAGAAGGGCTGGACATTGCCGTATTCATCGCAGATGGCGATCCTTACAGCAGCCACATCGTATGTATCTTTTTCGATGAGTTTATACGAAGAGCATTTGATCTCTATATGGAGCTTCTTGAAGGCGGTCTTCGTAACTGTCTTAACTAATTTGCCGTCTTTATAGCCCTCAAAAACGAACTTCAGCGTTGTACCGCCCCAGTTGCCGATGTATTTGCCGAACAGCTGATAAGCATCTTCGAACTTCATGTGATAGACAGCCATAGCCTCTACAAGACGCATCTTTATCTTGGCGGGAATATTGTTCATGCCGTAGATGCCAATGTAGTTCATAGCTTCTTTTACGATCTTGTTCTGTCTGTCACCGAAACCCTCATTCTTTTTCATCTGGTCGCCGATAAGGTCGTCGATCAGGATGGGGGCATTCTTCAGATGCTTGAATTCATTCATCTTATGCTTGTATTCCTTGATGAACAGATCGTTCTTATACATCTTTATGCTGTCGCAGTTGGTGTAGATATATGTCTTTCCGCGGTTTCCGGCAGGGTGCTCGCCGATATCAAATGTAGAACTGATTTCAAGGAAGGGCTCTTTGAGATCACCGCAGCTGCTGTATACGTATGAAGCCTGCTTCGGGTTCCTGAACATATCCGTTACGCCGTGGTAGCAGATGCGGTCGCCTGATCCGAAATCCTGATGCGTATTGTAGTCGAAGAAACACCAGCCGAATGAACCTGCGATGTCATCGTAACCTGCAACGGAATCAAGAACATTGGCATGACGCATAGCATGCTCAAGTCTGTGTTCTTCACAGTCAAAAGGCTTGGTAGGGAACATGTGTCCGTTGTATTCGCTTATCAGATAAGGAGCATCAGGATTTGTTGCGACCTTTTTCTTTGGATCGCATCCGGGTGTCGTTCCGTCGTGGCTGAAGTCGTTATATGTGTAAACATCTTCAAGGAAGCTGCTCTTCTTAAGATATCTGACGCCGCCTGTAGGTCTTGAAGTATCGAGCTTTCTTGCAAGTTCGTTTGTCTTTTTATAAAGCTCGTCGTTATCGACTGACTCGTTGATGCGCACGCCCCAGAGAATTATGGAAGGGTGGTTCCTGTACTGAAGGACCATCTCTTCGACATTCCTTACGGCCTGGTTTTTCCATTCCTCATCGCCGATATGCTGCCAGCCCGGTATCTCTGTGAAAACGAGAAGACCGACTTCGTCGCATCTGTCGATGAAGTGCTGTGACTGCGGATAGTGGGATGTTCTTACTGCATTTACGCCCATCTCATTCTTGAGGATATCGGCATCCAATTTCTGCATTGATTCAGGCATCGCATATCCGACGTATGGGTAGGACTGATGACGGTTCAGTCCTCTGATCTTTACCTTCCTTCCGTTGAGGTAATAACCGTCAGCTTTAAATTCTGAGTCCCTGAATCCTACGGTTGTCGTATAAGAGTCATCTGAAGATGTGACCGTGAGTTCATAAAGGAACGGGTCGTCGATATCCCATTTTCTGATGCCGTCGATCTTTTCGCTGACAAAGTGTGATTCAGTTATTTCTGAAGCAGAGAATACTTCTTTTCCTGTGGTTTTTTCTTTGAGGCTTATGCTGTAGGGAACAGCGGTTTTCACGAAAGTAACATCGAGGTCGAGTATTCCGGCAGCATTTGCTTTGGCAAACACATCGGAGATGTAATTTTCAGGTCTTACCTCAAGATAAACTTCTCTGTATATTCCGCCGTAAGTCATGTAATCGATGACATATCCGAAAGGAGGGATGTTAAGCGTCTCGTTACTGTCTACTCGGACCTTTACAACGTTTGCGGAATCCTTTTTGAGCAGACAGGTTATATCAGCTTCGAACGCAGTGTATCCGCAGTTATGCGTGATTACTTCAGTACCGTTAACATATACGGTTGCCTGGTGGGCAACACCGTTGAACTTTATAAAGACAAGCTTGCCGTCTGCATCTTCAGGATATTCGAATTCCTTCTGATATCCGCTTATCTTCTGATATATCGATTCATCGAAATAATCGTAGGGAGTGACGGCAACCGTATGAGGAATGCTGACTTTCTCTCCTTCAGGGAGGTTTCCGAAATAGTCGTTATAAGTCCAATCTTTGTTAAACGGGATCTTCATGACAGTTATTACCTTTCGAAGAACTATAGAATCAAGCTTGTTTTGTGATCTCTATCAGGAGTCTGGTGATCTTTTCCATCGACTCTTTGCAGATGAATTCATATACACCGTGGTAGTTGTGGCCTCCGGAACAGATGTTGGGACAGGGAAGACCCATGAAAGAAAGAGTTGCTCCGTCCGTTCCTCCGCGGATGGGTTCAGTGAACGGTTCTATTCCGACTTTCTTCATTGCGTCCGTGCATCTGTCGATGATGGCAGTGTTATCGGGAATTATCTTGGATATCATGTTGTAGTATGTGTCAGTGATTTCCGCATCGATGATTACGCCGGGATTTTCAGCTTTAACCTTTTCGCATATGGATCTCATCCGGTCTTTTTTCTCGGTGAAAAGATCCATGTCGTGATCACGGATGATGTATCTCATAGTAGTCTTTTCGGTTGTGCCCGACATTTCGATCAAGTGGAAGAAACCTTCGTGGTTACGGGTTGTCTCGGGCCTTTCGCTGTCAGGTATCTCTGAATCGATCTTTTCTGCGATCCTTATTGAGTTGATCATCTTACCGTACGCGTCACCGGGATGAACGCTTCTTCCTGTTATCGTTATCGTTGCTCCTGCAGCATTGAAGTTCTCATATGAGATCTCGCCGATCCTTCCGCCGTCTACCGTATATGCATAATCGGCACCGAATCTTGTGAGGTCGAAATGCTTTGTTCCTTCGCCGATCTCTTCATCGGGAGTAAATGCCATCCAGATCTCGCCGTGCTTTTCTTCGGGATGCTTCATGTAGTATTCAGCCATGCTCATGATCTCTGCGATTCCTGCTTTGTCATCAGCTCCGAGAAGAGTAGTGCCGTCAGTTACGATAAGTGTCCGGTCTTTGTATAGGAGAAGATCAGGGAAGTATTCGGGTGATAGTGTTTTCCCGCCTGCGAGTGCAATATCTTTGCCGTCGTAGTTTTCGATGAAACGGGGAGAGGTGCAGCGGCCCGGAGCTTCCGGAGAAGTGTCCATATGCGAGATGAATCCTATCTTGGGAGCATTCGAATCTGTTCCTGCTGATGCTTTGATCTTACAGTAGATATAGCAATGCTCAGCGTCGAAAAAGATATCCTCTTCAGGAATGCCTATTGCTTTTAATTCATCTATCAGGATGTTTGCGAGATCAAACTGCTTAGCCGTGCTGGGAGAAGTTCCCGTGGTCTCATCTGATGCCGTATCAACGGCTATGTATCTTAAGAATCTACCGGTTACATCTTCATTCAGCATAAGCAGTCAGACTTTCTCATTTTTAATTGTTTTGGTGGAGCATACGGGATTTGAACCCGTGACCCCCACACTGCCAGTGTGATGCGCTCCCACTGCGCTAATGCCCCGTACGAGATTGATTATACGTGGTGATCTGGGGGAAGGCAATAAATCCGTTGGAAATAGAGTTCTTACATATAAATAAAAGGGTTTATTATGCTATAATCCTTTGAAGTAAATCTTTCCGGAGGATATGGATATGAGTATTACATCCCGTGATTATGTATCAGTAAAGAATCCCGACAAGTACAAGGCAACGCAGTACACGCTTACCATCGACGGCGGCTATGAGGCTTCTGTCATTACATATGGTGCGGTCATTACGGATCTTATCGTGCCTGACAAGGACGGCAAGCCGGTTGACATCATGCTCGGCTGCAAGGGCCTTGATGAATATATGGGCAACGGTGCCAATCACGGTGCTGTTATCGGACGTTCCGCTAACAGAATCCTTAATGCTTCCTTCACCATTGACGGTATTGAGTATCACATTCCGAAGAATGAAGGCGAGAACAACCTCCATTCAGGCAATCCCGGCTATCAGAACGTTTTCTGGGATGCAGAGATCCTTACAGAAGAAGAGGCAGACGAGATCATCGTTGATTGGCGGCGCTGTCCTTTTGAGCTATGTTAGCCCTGACGGAGCTACAGGTTTCCCCGGCAACCTTGATACAAATGTTCTTTACTGCTGGCTTGAGGATAAGACATTCCTCATCCTGTACTGCGGAAAGACAGACAAGGATACAGTTTTCGCTCCCACAAACCATGCTTACTTCAATCTCCGCGGTGAGAATGCAGAAGGTACTGTAAATGAAGACCTTATCATGATCAACTCCGATAAGATCACCATCAAGGACGACAACAACGTTCCCACAGGCGAGCTTAAGGATGTTGAGGGAACTGTTTTCGACTGCAGGGAATACCGCTT
Organism: uncultured Saccharofermentans sp.; assembly: GCA_905234715.1. Lineage (GTDB taxonomy): Bacteria > Bacillota > Clostridia > Saccharofermentanales > Saccharofermentanaceae > Saccharofermentans. Next base: position 852 of record CAJOJI010000040.1, on the reverse strand, counting down.
TATCGGTGAACTCAATGACAGTGACGACCACCAGATGGTTATCTCTAAGGGTATCGACCAGAATTTCTGCCTCAATACAACAGCAGGCACATTCTCATTCGCAGCTGCAGTTACAGCTCCTGCGTCAGGAATCACAATGGAGTGCTTAACTGATCTTCCGGGCATTCAGATCTATGCAGGAAACAACTTGGGCGACCCGCTCGATATCAAGACAACTAAATCCTACGGCCAGTACGATGCTATCTGCCTTGAGGCACAGATGGTACCTAACGCCGTTAACCTCCCGCAGTTTGATTCTCCGGTCATTAAGGCAGGTAAGAAGGTATATCACGCTTGCGGCTACAGATTTGTTTAATCTGTATTGCTCCGAACAAAACAGTTGGAGTATAATGCTTAGTTAATTAAAAACAATCTTTAAGAAAGAAGGATAGTTTTATGGAAAAGAAGAATCTCGACTGGTCAAATCTGACCTTCTCTTATCAAAAGACAGATAAGAGATTCGTAGCTAACTACACAAACGGCGCATGGGACGAAGGCGCACTCATCGATGACGACATGATCGTCATGAGCGAAGATGCAGGCGTTCTCCAGTATGCTCAGACAGTATTTGAAGGCCTTAAGGCTTATGAGACAGTAGACGGCAGAATCGTTACTTTCCGTCCTGACCTCAACGCTGAAAGACTTCACGACTCAGCAGTCCGCCTTGAGATTCCTCCGATTTCCAAGGAAATGTTCATCAGATCAGTTCAGGAGACAGTTGCAGGCAACGCAGCTTGGGTTCCTCCGTACGGTTCAGGCGCATCTCTTTATCTGAGACCTTACATCTTCGGTATCAACCCCGTTATCGGCGTT
>CAJOJI010000039.1:30190-39986 GCA_905234715.1 uncultured Saccharofermentans sp. | reverse complement strand
CACGGAAGGTGTTTTTGTTGTCCGGAACCGGCCACCGGAAGGCGCAAAAATCACATATGCTATAATCCTCATATTTGAAAAATCGAAAGCAGAGGGGATTATTTATGGATAAAAGATGGTCGAAGCTGCCGGTCAGGGTAATGGCAGCATTCATTCTGGCAATGTGCATGTTCTCTTTTGCCGGATGCAGCAATAAGGGCGGCATAGAAGGAACATGGGTCCTCATAGAAGAATATGAGGCTGACGGAACTAAGATCTCAGGCAAAGAGCTTAAGGAAATAGGTGTTTCAGAGACATATGAGATTGAAGGCACCGCCGTTAAGTACATACTGGAAATGAAAGATGCCTCAAAGCCGATCACCATGGAACTGGAATTGGAAGAATTAGGAGACAACAGATACAACATCAAGATTCCCAACAGCAGCGTCATATTTGCGACGGCGAGTGTCGAAGGCAACAAGATGATTTACTATGTCGGCGAAGGCGATGACAGAATGAAGATGGTATATAAGAGACAGTAAATATCTGTCAGGTAAAGATAAATAAAGCAAATGAACGGGGGTGCCTCTATCTTGAGACACCCCCGTGTTATTGATCTTATTAAGTTCTCTATTAGAGCTGCGGAGTCTCGTTGTGCTGTGTTCTCGAGCTCTTGTTAACATGGATGAACATGTTATGCAGCAAGTTAACGCTCGTGAGGATGACTTCACCTTGGTTGAGCTTTCTGACGTGCTTGATAGCATAATCGTCGAGGTGGCTCTCTACCGCATGGATCTCGTCGTTGAGCATGAGTCTGTGGATAAGGAGTGTACCTACCTGACCGAAGAGGATAGGAGATACGTCCTTCGGGTTCTGTGTTGTGAGGTAGAGGAAGATACCCTTCTTACGTCCTTCTCTTGCAAGGAGTGTAAGACCGCCGTGATATTCTTTCTCGGAGTATCTGGACTTGGCATATCTGTGAACCTCATCGATGAAGAATACGAACGGCTGAACGTTTTCGCGAGCCATTACGAATGTACTTACGAGGTCGATTACCATTCCGCCGATACCTTCAGAAGCACCGAGCGCGGATGTATCGATATAAAGACTTGCTTCAGGGAGATGAACGAACTCGTCGATTACGTCGAGGAGGTTGTACATGTCCGGATCATCAGAGAAGAATGAGAGGAATCTCGTGTTGGTCATCTGATACTGGATCTTCTGGATGAGAGAAGCGTTCATGTTGGCCTTGAGCGTATCGTATCTGTACTTGAAGTTGTAGTTGTTGTCTCTGTCAGGCTCGCAGATGGACTCAGCCTGGATCTGCTCAGGGAGGAGCTCGATGTTGAACTCGACGTCGTCCTTACCGACGGATGCGATGTTCTCCTGAACTTCCTCGATGTCCTCACCGATCTTGGCGTACCAGCCGTCGCTTCCGATCTTTCTCATGTAACGGAGAGATGTGATAGCTTCTGAAAGTACGGCACCCTGGCTGCTGTTCTCTGTCTCGAACAGCTTTTCCCACTGTTCCATTGAGATCTTTCCGGGAGATACTGTTGTGTCGACACCGAGAGTCAGCTTTGTGATCTCGTCGTCGTTGAATGCGTTTCTGTACTCGCCTGTAGGGTCGATGATGAGAGCCTTACGCTTTGTTGATACGACCTTGTCGAGGATAGCGAGAGCTGTTGTTGACTTACCGCTGTTCGTAGCGCCGATGCACATAAGGTGACGGTTGAAAAGTGTGCTGGGCTTGAGGATAACGTCAGCTTCGGATCTGTTAAGGAATGTAGCAAATGCCGGGAGGGGTTCTTCAACATCGTTGCCGAATTCGAGAGATCTCAGGAACAACTGATAGATCTCATTTGTTGCGAGATAAACCTTATCTGTAATACCAAGAGTCTTGAAACCTGCAAGGTCGAACTTGTCCCTGTCGGGTGCCATGAGCGCGATGGTATCGATCTGGATCTCCATGTAGTCGCTGGATGCTGCATCACCGCCTGCTGTGTCGAAAACGTTCTTTCTTGATGCCTTGTTCTCGAAAACTTCTCCGAGGAACAATCCGAGCACGGAGTCGATGATTACGTAAAAGTTGATTGAGTTCGGCAAATAAGAGGTGTTAAATTTGCTTCTGTCAGCCATTAATGAGAGGTTATCAATCTGAGCGGTACAGTTGCTTCGATATACCTGAGTAACCTTTCCGATGTAGTATTCCTCAAGATTATAACCTGCATACAATGCTTCGAGTGTCATATAAAGCCTCCACGGATTTGATAAAAGTGTCCCCCGAAGGGAAAACGCACGTATATAGATTATAAAGGTTAATTAGAAAAAGTGGGTAACTTTTGTGTAAAAAATACGATAAACATGAAAAAAACCATTAAAAATAGTGTAAATTGACCTAAAAATCAAATGAGTTTGTACTTATTAAACAAGGTCCGGAAGCCAAAAATCGGGAAAAATATTGTGTTAAAATACTTTGATAATTGAAGTGTTTTACTGTTTTGGAGGTATTGTTTTGAAAGATTTCGGGAGAATTAAGAGGGGGAGTATCGCAAAGCCGGTCTCGCTGACCCTGGCCTTATCGATGCTGCTTCCGCTCTGCAGCTGCAGTGAAGAGCCGGCCCGGCAGAGCTCGTTTAACTATCAGTGGGTCGATTCAAATCTTTTCGAGAATCTCGACGAGATGTCAAAGGCCGACCTGAAGGATGACTATGCGGCTGCCGTCAATTACGAATGGTCTGCTGCGCAGACGCGAGATTTTACATACAGGATCATGCCGTTTGGCGACGTTGAGAGAACGGTAGTTGAGAATAAGCGGGCGATCATTGAGGACGAGACAGTCCAGGGTACGAACATCGAGCTCATCCGTACTGCAGACGAGCTCTTCTGCGACTGGGAATACCGCGACTCTTTGGGTGTCGAGCCTTTAAAGAAATATCTTACATATATAGAAGAGATTAAGACTCTTGATGACGTGTCGGCATACATGCTCGACAACGATAAGAATCCGTTTGCGTTTTCGCTGGTCTCATTTGAATACTCATACGGCGATGCCGTGCCGGGATACAGGTCCATTTATTTTGTAATGCCCGGTCTGGTCCTTGAGAATTACGATTACTACTATGAGTTAACTGAAGATTCTTATAAAGAGAAAGAAGAAAAAGAAACACAGATAAGATATCTCCTGGACCGCTGCGGCTATTCCGAAAAAGAAATCGACAGGCTGATCGACGGGTGCTTCAGCTTTGAGTCCAAGATGGCATATCTTAATGTTCTGGAGGATAATACCGACTTTTATACTGTCTATTCCAGAGAAGAAGTTCTCGAAAAGGCCGGCAGCTATCCTTTGGAAGAGCTGCTGGATCACTATTCGATAACGGACTGCGATTACTATTCCGGCGAGGTCGATTATGTTGATGAGGTCGAAAAGATCTATACCGAGAGCAATGTTGAAGACATAAAAGCATTTTTTATGGTGCATTTGGCATTATCCTCGATAAAATATCTTGATGCAGGCGCCTACGATTGCTACATGAATTCCCAGCTCGACCGCACTTCACCTTTCGCGGAGCGTATCGACAAGGATTCTGATTACAACTTCTTTGAGATCATCCGTGAGACGCCCCTGACGGCCGCAATGGACCAGGCATATATTGACTACTATTACAACGAGGATACTTATAACGAGATAGTTGAATATATCCATGTAATCAGGGAAAAGTATGAGATCCTCATAAATTCAAATGAATATCTTTCCGATGAGAGCAAGAAGGCCGTTTGCGAGAAGCTGAATAAGATGGGCGAGAATGTGTTCAAACCCAGCAATACGGCTGATTTCACCGGCGTGGAGCTGAAGTCCAAAGCAGACGGAGGAACATATCTTGATGCTCTCTGCGTGCTGAACAAACTGAAGTTCGAGCATTACGGCGAGGTTGCCCAGATGTATGTCGGCAGGGCGTATTGGGATATCTATGACCCTAACTTCTCGACCACGATGACCAATGCTTTCTATCTCGCAAGGCAGAATTCGATCTACATCAATATCGGCATTATGGATGATCCGATCTATTCTCCTGATGATCCGTTCGAGAGAAAACTTGCTTATGTCGGAACGGTCCTGGGCCACGAGATCTCGCACGCTTTTGACAGCGGCAGCATCTATTACGACGCAGACGGGAACAAGAACGACATCGTTAGCAAGGATGAACTCTCGGCCTGGACAGAAATGTCAGCGAAGATAGCCCTGCACTTGTCTTCGTTTGAACCGTTTGAAGGTTCCGGCAGATATACTTTGATGTCTAACATTACCGGCGAGACGATTGCCGACATAGAAGGCGTGAAGGTCTGTCTGTTACTGGCAAAGGAATACGAAAACTTTGATTACGACCTGTTCTTCAGATCTTATGCCGACCACTGGAGGAGAATGGACTATAAGAGCAATCAGATGCTTGCCATAAAGACAGATACGCATCCTCTGCCTTATCTCAGGTGCAACTACACATTGATGCAGATAGATGAATTCTATGAGACATATGACATCAAGCCGGGCGACGGAATGTATCTGGCACCCGACGAGAGGATCTCTATTTGGTGAGGTGGTATATGACAGGACTTATTAAAGAAGAAATATTAACCACCATAAAAAAGAAGAGATTCATCGCACTTGCCCTGATTGCTTTTATCGGCGCGATAGTTTCCGCGATTCTTACGAAGAATGACTATTGGAATGATCTGACTTACTATTTCTCGGTTAAGGATTACATGTTCATGGTGTTTAATCCGCTCATATCTTTTGCGCTGATAATAAGCGTATACAGGAAGCAGTACACCAGAACTTCCATCCTTCAGGTTGAGGACAGGGGCGCGAAAAGATCTTCCGGCGTAATCGCAAGAGCTGTTTCAGGAACGGTTATCATTATCGCAGCTTATGCCATAATGGCCGCGCTCATACTTCTTCCGGGACTCATTCTCGGTGCGCACAATACACCTGCCCAGACATGCGAACTGTTGCTTAAGACCGCACTTGACTGTGCCGCTTCGATAGCAGTATACATTGCATCTTTGTTCTGGCTTTATCTTTTCGCATTCCCGATAGTGCCTGCATTGGTGTCTTTGCTGTTCCTGTTGGGAATACCGTGCTTCTTCAGATACATTAATCTTTACTTTTCAGCTTATTATCAGATCACAGGAGCCATAGTTCCGAAGGTTACATGCGATATCGTTTTTACGGACATCGTGCTCTCAAATTTCAGACCGCTGTTCCTTTTGTTCTATGTGCTGCAGCTGGCTGTGCCGTTCCTTTTAACGCTCCTCGTGTTTAAGCTCAAAAAGCTTAAGCCTGTGAAGGAGAAGAAGAAAAAGAAAAGCAAAAATGCGGATGACGAAGCGCCTTCTGAAGTGCAGATCTCTAAGGTGTGAATCAGTCTTAAAAGTTATGTAAACAATCGGTTTGCAGCGGTCCGGAGATCGGGCTGCTGCAACTTTTTTATGCGATAATCTGTATAGAAAGTAACAGTAAAACAGGGTATTTGACAGGAGGATCACGCAATGATCGAAGCAAGATCTTTGACCATGATATACGGCAACGGCCACCAGGCTACCGATGAAGTAACGTTCACCGTTAAGCCGGGTGAGATCGTCGGATTTGCAGGTCCGAACGGAGCAGGCAAGACCACCGTCATCAAGATGCTCACGGGAATCCTTCAGCCCACATCAGGCACAGCTGTAATAAACGGATTCGACATAAGTAAAGACCCGATCCAGGCAAAGAAATCTTTCGCATACATAGCAGATAATCCTGACATACTTATCCAGCTTTCAGGTCTTGAATATCTGAACTTCATTGCCGACATGTATGAGATCCCCGAAGACGTCAGGAAAGAAAAGATCGGCACACTTTCGGAGAGATTCGGAATGGCGGATGTTCTTACGACCCAGATGCGTGAATATTCGCACGGCATGAGGCAGAAGCTCATGGTAATCTCGGCACTTATACATAATCCGCCTGCATGGATCCTGGACGAGCCCATGACGGGCCTTGATCCCACTGCAGCATATGAACTGAAGCAGATGATGCGCGAGCACGCCAATGCTGGCAACGCAGTCCTGTTCTCCACACATGTTCTTGAAGTTGCAGAGCAGCTCTGCGACAAGATCCTGATAATCAACAAAGGAAAGATAATAAGGGAAGGCACGCTTGAGTTTCTTAAGCTCAACAATCCCGGCATGACGCTTGAGGAGATCTTCGTCAAGCTGACGGGCAATACGGAGACAAGATAAATGAACAAGACCAGAAGCTTATATAAAGCTTTCAGTTCGAATCTTGAGATGCCCAAGCCCAATGGCGAGAAAAAGGTAAAGCTCTACAACAGATTCGGAATGATAGTTTTCATAGGTATCATGATCCCGGTGGCAGCCGTTGCCGGATATGTTGCCTATGCGCTGACGGATCTTCTTTATAACTTTGACGGCGATTCTTATGCGCTCCTGTCAGAGATCGATCTCATATCCGCATTCGCGATGGTGTTCGGCATTCCTCTCATGTTCAGCGTTTTGTTCTTCTCATCAGACCTTCAGTTCCTGACGGCTCTGCCGGTATCTTCAACCTCGCTTTATGCTGCAAGATTCTGGCACACTTACAAAGCTGAGAACGTCATGACGTCGAATGTGCTTTTCGCAATCTACATAGGATATTTTGTATCAAGCGTTAAGAACAAGGGAGTAGCCGAAGCGCTTCATCCTGTCGCGATAATATCTTCGGTAATCGGTCTTTACGGATCGCTTCTTTTGCCTCTAATCTACTGCTCGATACTTGCGATGCTCCTGATGCTCGTCCTGAAGAAATTTAACAGGACCGACATCTACTATTACTCTTCGCTCGTTGTATTCGTTGCATTCGCCGTCATGTTCATGTGGTCGTTCAAGGGCTACGGCACTATAAGCGTTGTGAACTACCTGAATTCACTGGTCGTAAGCAACAACTCGTTCACTTCGATTTGCAACGTTATGTTCCCGACCAATTACCTGACGACGCTTGCAATAAAAACACATTCCGTATGGCCGCTTCTGGGAGCAGTTGCCATTATCGCAGCGCTCTACATGCTCTCGGTCCTCATTGCCCGCCTGACATATCGAAAAGGATTATTTGCGGCTGCGGTCATCTCCAATAAAAAAGCATTCCGCAAATCGGGTTCCTCATATAAAAAGCACGGTATGTTCACATCACTCCTTGCCAAGGAATTCAAGGTCCTTACAAGGAACATGACCTACCGCATGAACTGCGTTTACTCAAATCTTCTGTGGCCTGTTGCAGCAGTGATCTTTATCCTGGAAGCACCGCAGTTTGAATTCTTTAAGCTGTTCAGGGCAAAGCTGAATTCAGCAGAGCCCGTAAGCCACATAATCGTTTTTGCGGTTTTCATCGCGATTGCATTTATCGCATCAGGACTTAATTCAATCGCATCTACATCGTTTACCAGAGAAGGTGTCCACATCGACATGCTCAAATATCTGCCCGCAGATCTTAACAAACAGATCAGGGCGAAAATTACGATCGCGATATTGTTCACATTCATTCCGGTTGCGGTTTCAATTATTCCCGTGGCAATCTTCCTGGGCGTTGCAATGCTCCTGCCGCTCTATATCGCTGCTGCTTTTATCAGCATTCTGATAGCGACCATGATAGGCATAATAATGGATTCGATCTCGCCTTATACGGTCTGGTCAGACGAGCTCTCGGCACTGCGCGGCAACCTGAACTGCTTCTTTAATCTTGCTGCAGAGCTCGTGGCAGCACTCGTTATCGGAGGCATCTCATATCTGCTTTATCTTGTCACTAAGAGCTCTTTAATCACCATGGCATCCGTAACGGGCATCATCGTTATTGCAGGAATTGTCATTGTTCTTATAGGACTTAAGAGCGTTAAGAAGAATATCGAGACGCTGAATACGTTTTCGAAATAGCGGCGCAATCGTTTTTGCCGTTTGAGGCTCTCCTGAAGTAATGAGTTATAATGCTTGTTATAGATCATTTATTCAGAGGCATATATGACAGACATCCTTATCGTTGAAGATAATGAGGAATTGGGAGCGCTCATAAGAGACTTCCTTGTACGCGACGGCTTTACGGTCACCTGGAAGACAACAGGTGAGGACGGACTTCATGCATTAAAGGAAGAGAAGTTCCGCCTGATGCTCCTGGATGTCATGCTTCCCGGTTTTGACGGCTTTGAAACGCTTCGTATCCTCCGCAAGGACTTGGGCCTTCCCGTCATCATGATGAGCGCCAAGAACGACGACCAGAGCAAGATATTAGGCCTTGATGTCGGTGCGGACGATTATATCGAGAAGCCCTTTTCTTTCCCCGTGCTCTCATCCAAGATCAAGGCGATACTCCGACGCAATTACGATTCTTCCGAAGAGCGCAAAGAACTTACTTATAAAGATATTAAAGTCGATCTCGACGACATGACTGTAAGAAAAGGCGACAAGCTCATTCCGGTCAACGGCAAGGAACTCGACATCCTCATATACTTCATGAAAAATCCCGACAAGGTCATCCGCAAGGAAGTGCTGTTTAATGCCGTCTGGGGCTCTGACTGTTTCTCCGAGATATCAACTCTCACGGTCTATATCCGCTGGCTCAGGGAAAAGATCGAAGACGATCCCAAAGAACCCAAGTATATCCACACGATCTGGAGAGTCGGCTACAAGTTCGGTGAGGCGCCCAACTGATGCGCAAGTACGTTGGAAAGTACATCCTTCTGTTTGCTCTCTGTCTTGCGATAGGCGTATCAGTCTGCCTGCTTATTCAGGGAATGCATAACAGTTCGGAGGGCCAGAGACAGACCCTGATGAACCGCGCTTCCGACGAACTTTCTTCAGGCGACATCTCCGATATCGATTCGCGCATATCTCAGATGGTTGCTTCAAATAACTGGGAAAAGGATTACGGCAAAGAGAATGTTCCCACCGCCGTAAGATTCATTGAAGTGTCTGATGCAGATGCACCTTATGCGCAGGTGGCAGGCGGAGATTTTGTCTGGAGCATCTCTAAAGACGGCGCCGTCAAAGGCTTCCTCGTATTCACTTTCAACGAAGATGACCTGATGAAGAGCATCGTGATAAGCGAAGCCGCCATCTCAGTTTGCTTCATCCTTTCCGTTTGTTTCTTCATCTATATCGACCGCAAGGTAATAATGCCATTCAACAGGCTTTCAGAATACCCTGAGCGCATCGCAAAGAACGAGAATGCCGACGCGCTTCCCGAATCGAAGAACAGATATTTCGGCAAGTACATCTGGGGCATGAACATGCTCCGCGACCGTTTGTCAGGTGACACCAGGAAACTCCGTCAGCTCGAGAAGGAACAGCTCACTTTGGTATCTACGATCGCACACGGCATCAAGACACCTGTTGCCAATATCAAGCTCTATTCCGAAGCGATCAAGAGCGGACTTTACAGAGATGACGGAATTCCTGATGAAAAGGATGCTGAAGTTGCCGGCAAGATCACGAAGAATGCCGATGACATCACAGATCTTGTAAAGGAACTTCTGGACAGCGCATCAAAGGGCGTGGTCGTTTTCGAGCCCGTCATCGAAGCTTTCTATCTTACAGAGATCGAAGAATTCGTTAAGCGCGAATACGACAACCGCCTGAACGTTCTTCGCATTCCTTACAAGGTAGAACTGAAGAGTAAGGTCATGATCAATTCCGACAAATCAGGCATCGAGCGTATCCTTACCCAGCTTCTCGAAAATGCAATCAAGTACGGCGACGGCCGCGGCATCACGGTAACTGTCGACAAGAACGAAGA
>CAJOJI010000039.1:0-30173 GCA_905234715.1 uncultured Saccharofermentans sp. | reverse complement strand
TGGAAGCCGCATCCCCGACAGCGAACTTCCTTATGTATTCAACAGCTTCTGGCGCGGTTCCAATGCAGCAGAAGTTGAAGGCAACGGCTTAGGCCTTGATGAGGCTGCATTCATCGCCAGAAAACTCGGAGGCGATATTGCCGCACGCTATCTTGAGGATAGTGAAGAGACGGAGTTTGAAGTATTTTTGCCGTTGTGAATCTATGTCAAATTAAAAACCTGCCAACAAGTTTTTGATCTTTGTCAGCAGGTTTTTTGTTGTAATTTGAATTCGATTTATGCGTTCAGTTCAGATTATCTTCCCCAACTGTCAACTATATTATGAATCGTTTCAGGAATTGTGTTAAGCTGCTCGCCTACAGATGAAATTATACCGGGAACAAACAATCCGAAGATAAGCATGAAGATACAGATCAGAATGCTGACAATAATTGCAGACGGATGCCAATTCTCGACTTTCCTGGCACCGATAATGATATAGACAATCGTCAGGATAAGGTATACAGCCACGCAGCCTGCGAAAACCAAAAAGGGTGATTTGGTGGCATCCGTGACAACTATGCCGTGCGCATTGATATCATTCATTGCGACTTCCAGAAAACCTACTTCCATGTACCAAATTAAGCTCGTAATGACGAGAGATACAATGGCCTGAATAAAGAAAAATGTTCCTCTTCTCATAATAATTTCCTCCGACAATTTAGTTATAAGGTATGTCTGATATGTAAGATCCGCTACCGACCACAGACTAACAGTGATCTGCAGGTGTTTGATGATTTTGTGGTGAATTGACTTTTTTGCGTGGTGAAATGCAATCAAACCGCTGAATAAGTGGTTTTTGGATTTTTCGGGCTCTTTAAGGATTTTTTAATAGTTAAGTTTCAGAATAGTGTGCGAAGACGGAAAAAGGGAGGCAGCAGTATGGGTACTGTTATAGAAACAAAAGATCTTTGCAAGACTTATATAGTAAATAAACAAAGCAATAATGTTCTTCAGAATGTGAATTTCAAGGTTGAGGAAGGCGAGTTCGTATCGGTAATGGGACCTTCGGGTTCAGGCAAGTCCACGCTGCTCTATACGGTAAGCGGAATGGATAACGTTACTGCGGGAAGCGTGTTCTTTGACGGCGATGAGATTTCCGCAATGAAAGACAAACAGCTCATCAATTTAAGACTTATCAAGATGGGTTTTGTTTTCCAGCAGATGTACATGATGAAGAAACTCAGCATAATTGACAACATCGTTCTGCCGGGATTCCAGGCGAAGATAAGACCGAGGGAAGAGATCAGAAAAGATGCTGAAGATCTTATGAGAAAACTCGGCATTATCGATGAGGCGGACCGCGAGATCACTGAGGTGTCGGGCGGACAGCTTCAGAGGGCATGCCTTTGCAGAGCACTTATCAATCACCCGAAGGTAATATTTGCAGACGAGCCTACGGGAGCCCTGAATTCAAAGGCTTCGGGCGAAGTCATGGAAAGACTTCTTGAGGCAAACCGCATGGGTACGACGATCCTCATGGTAACCCACAGCGAGAAAGTCGCGTCGATCTCAGACAGGATCATTTATCTCGTGGACGGCAACATCCAGGGCGAACTGATCCTCGGAAAGAAGACGGAAGACGATCTCTCCGCAAGAGAGCGCAGGGTAAGAAACTGGCTTGAGGAGATGGGTTGGTAATATGTATTTCAGAATGCTCAAAAATGATATTAAGGACAAGCCCGGACTTAATATCGTAACCTGTATTTTCATGATTGCTGCGGTTACTTTTACGGTAATCGGATCGACCATGATATATGCGCTTTTCGGAGGCGAGCAGAAGACTTACGAGAAGTGCAATTCATCAGATGTATTTCTCAGAGTCGACAATGATGTTGCCGACAGTGAAGGTCTTGTTGAGAGCCTTACAAACGACATTATGGAAAAGCCGATCATCACGGACTGCGTATATGAAGAAGCAGTGTTCCTGAATTTCGGATCACTCGAATTCATCGGCGATAAAGTTACGAATGATGTTCATTACGGCTCGAAAGTGATCGTTACGGACATGCCCGAAAAATACGACATTCCGATTGATTTCGACAACAATTATTTTGAGGTTCAGAACGGGTGTGTTGCCGTATCACAGGTACTCTGCAACAGATTCAATCTGAAGGTTGGCGACAAGGTCAGGATGACGACCCAGATGGGAAACACATATGAGTTTGTCATCTCGGTCATCTATAAGAATCCGGCTTCGACGCAGATCGACAGAATATATCTTTCTGACAGGGACAAAGAGATCTTCTATTCAGAGTGCCCCGTGAAGAACGGACTGTATACCTGTACGGTCGAGCCGGGAATAGACGATTACATATCAACGCTCAGAGAATCATGCACAGACCTGATGCTCAAGTATGAGATCTATCACACTTACGGATATGCATCCAGGATCCTCTTCATGAACAACGACGGACTTTTCGCGATCATCGTAACGGCATGCATGCTCGTCGTGGCAGTTGCGATCATGGTAATGACAATGATCACGATCGACTTCAGCCTGAAGTCTGCCATCAAGAGGGAAGAACGCGAGATCGGCATGATGAAAGCCATCGGAGTATGGTCGCTCTCATATAAGACGCTCTTCATCGTGAAGTATCTTTTCTTCGCGGTCGCAGGCGGCATCGTGGGACTTCCTTTGGGATTCTTTTTAAGCAAGCTTTTGTTCAACAAGTTCGTTATGCACATCATGTTCCCTGACGTGAAGATGATGATCCTAATCGGTGCGGCAGCAAGTCTTGTGACTATTTTCCTGATCATTCTTTTCAGCTTCTTTGCATTGAGAAGAATGAATAAGATCAGCGTCATCGATGCGATCCACGGCGAGAACAGGGGCGAGAGATTCAGCGCTCTTCCCGGACCTTCGCTTAACAAAAAGAAGCATATGTCCGTTCCGATGTTTCTTGCGGTAAGCGATATCCTCAGAGGCTTTAAGAGATATCTTCTCCTGATCCTTGCATACATTCTCGGCATCTGCGTAGTCATGTTCGTCGTAAGACTTAACGACACGCTTATGACCACGGATTATGCACACACTTATTTCCAGCAGGGAAGGCTGGACTTCCTTGTCACGATCGACGATTCTTATTACGAGAGACTCTATCTCGGCACAGGAAGCTTCAAGGGCGCGGTAGATGTTATCAATGACAACTTTGCAGCCAATGACATTCCCGCCCGCATCACGGTCAAGATGAACGGCAGCGCCATCTTCAGATATGAAGGCGGAGAGACAATAGGCCTGCTCGAATGGACAGATGAGCCGATGACAGAGATCTCCTATCTGGAAGGCAATGCGCCGAAGCTCAGGAACGAGGTTGCACTCGGCTATTACGCTGCAACCGAAAGAAACATAAAGATCGGCGACACCATTAATATCGAATACGATAAGTATGCAGATGACCATATAACGTTCAATAAGGTCAGTGAGGACTTCATCGTAACGGCATATGTCGACCAGTTCGGTGCAAACATCCCCACGATATTCATGGGCGACGATTTTGAAGGCTCATTCGTAACAGACGGAAACTATTTCAGCTGTGAGATAGATGCTCCCGCAAGCCAGCATGAAGAGATCATCGAAAAGATGCTATCACTCTATCCGGACGGCGAGATAACGGTCCTCAGAAACAGTGAAATCATGCCTCATTATCTTGTGGGATATCAGGAGATGTTTAATCTCATAATTCTCATCGTATCCCTGATCTGTGCCTTTGTCCTGACGCTTCTTACGGCACTTTACGAGAACATCTTTATCGATGAGGAGACAGCGGACATTGCGCTTCTCAAGAGCATGGGATTCGGCAAGGAAACGATACGCGCATGGCATTTCTTAAGGCTGATGCTGCTGGCGGCATTCTCTCTGCTGCTTACATATGTCTTCATGGCTACAGGCGGAAATTTCCTTATCGGAAATCTCTTTAAGAGCATCATGAAGTGCGGTGCGTTCTCGTTAAAAGTTCTTCCCGTAAACAACTTTGTTATCGTGCCTGTTCTTGTACTGGCAGGTCTTGCACTTGTTATCTCCCTCATGACGGAAATGACAGGCAGGATCCAGATATGGAAAGTGAGAAACGAATAATGAAAAAGTTTATAAAGATATCAGCAGCACTGCTGTTAACATCAATGCTCCTTACGGGATGCGGTACTTCTGCGCCGGTCGTTGTCGATGTGAATCTTGCAATGACTCCCGTTGATTCATACAACACAAAACAGGTTCGCGAATATACCGATGCAGGAACGGTCGAAGAACCCATAGAGACGTTTTCTTCTGATGACGGACTCTGCGTCATCAAGGTCATGCCGAGCTACTATGACATCACTCTCGATTACGAAAAAGGCAGCAGGGCAGAGGTCGGCACGGCATACGGAACGCTCATCAGAGAAAAGCTCCCTGAGTTTATAGAGACGATGGAGCCTTACCTTTATGAGAACATCAGAATGGCTTACGACGGAGAGTTTTCAGCCGATGCGGTTGAAGAAAGAAGAGCCGTACTTTTCGAATCCATGAGACCTGAATACAGGGAAGAGATCTCCGCATTTGCTGAAGCGATCTCAAACGGCGCACACGGAATTGAGGAAGATAACATTATCAGCTACGAGGAAGCTATACTCATGCAGATGATCCCCGACGCACTCCGTCCGACATGCTGCAGCGCGCTTTCTTTGTGGGGAAGCAAGACCACAACAGGCGACAGGATAACGCTCAGAAATCTCGAGTGGAATCTCGGTTCAAACAACCAGATGGGCATGATCAATGCCGTTACGCACATGAAGAACGGCAGCCGCACGCTCACGGCCATATCGGTCTTAGGACTCCTGGACATCATCTCCGCTGTTAACGACGACGGCGTTTTCGCAGCGATCCTCGACGTCGGATCAAAGTATAAAGAGCCCTTTGTTTACGAAGGCAAAAAATGCTACACGATGGAGCTCCGCTATGCTCTGGAAGAGTATGCGACGGCAAGGGAACTCGGTGAATACATGGTTGGAAACAGCGGTGATTTCACATGGTGTCACAACCTCATAATCTCCGATGCCAATGATTCATTCTGCGCAGAAGACTGTGTAAGAGAGGTCTCCGAAAAGGGTCTCGGCATGTCAGTTCTCCGTGACGCTGACACGCCTATCTTTGAAGGGCTTTCATGGGACAGCGAGGATTCGCTCTGCGTGGTCAATTCATTCACGTCGGCAGGCAATCAGGACGGATTTACCGGATCTGAATCAAACACCATAAGGTTTGCAAAATACAACAAGTGGGTAAGTTCTTTAGACAAGTTCTCTCCCAAAGATGTTAAGGATCTTATCACTCAGGAGATCGTTGACCAGTATAAAGTTCAAAATGTTCACGGCGGCGGAAGCGCGCAGCTGATCCTGGTCGACTATCACACGGGTTCGGTGCAGGTCGCATTCTCAGGGCCTGAAGGCGTCGTCGACAAACCGGACTTTATTGAAGTTGAAGTAATAGGCGGGTAGGTTAAATTGAATGCAGGGTGTTTCACTGATATGTCTAGTTTTATTTTTGTATTAGTAAGGAAAATCGTCAGTTTTGGCAACTAATCCAACCGTGACTGGGATGTGCGTGAAATTGTACTTTTTTAAGGGCTAAAAGAGTACGGTTATTGGCTTTGCAAGTTGCAAGGGCATTTTTCGTATTTTTTTCGAGGGTGAAAAAGTACGATTTGAGGATTTGGTTCTTAGCCGTCTTAATCAGGAATTATACGAGCCAGGAGTAATCCCGGCTCGTATTGTATAATGGAACAGTAAATAGACAGCATATCTTACCATTGATGGAAGGGTAAAATATGGGAAAAGTATTTGAAGACTATCTTAGTGATATTCAAAAAGATATGGTAAGCATATGCTTGGAATATGCAAACTATAAGGTCGATAAGGTTTTGGTATATGCGTCAAATGAAAACAATGTAATTTCGAGTGATTGTTTTTTCGAGATCAATCATAGCATTGTTAAAAAAAGCAAACTGAAAGAAATTGATTCAGCCTTATATGACACATCAGCGCAAAGGCAAATTGCATGCCTTAAAGCGTTGACAAATGACATTAAAGAAATTGCAGCCCTGTGTAGAGATAATAATCAGCCGGTTCCTACTGAGATAAGGTTGTTTTACGATGTTCAGACAAAGAAAGCAGGTGCAAACTATCAGTATGATCCGGTTGTGGCAAAAACTAAAAACGGAATATCTGAAGACGTTGTAAATGACTGGATTGAGGAAGAAAGAAGCAAATTGAAAGTTGGATCATAAAATAAACAGTTTTGGCAACTAATCAGACCGTGGCAGGGATGTGCGTGGAATTGTACTTTTTTAAGGGCTAAAAGAGTACGATTATTGGCTTTGCAAGTTGCAAGGGCATTTTTCGTATTTTTTTCGAGGGTGAAAAAGTACGATTTGAGGTTTTGCTCTTAGCCGTAATAATTATCAGTTAAGTAATCTATCAAAACCGATGCTAATGATGAAATGTTTACGAATACGGCTCATTATTATCAACATATTATTTAACATCCGTCGCTGTTGTAATTATTGTTAACAGAATGAAGCTGTCATCATCAACAAAATTATCAACAGGATCCATCCTGAACCGGTCCTTGCACGATGCAACAGCGCTTTTGCAACCGAAAAAACAGAAAATGCTATAATCTGTGTAAATCTTTCTAATGGATTAGACGCTTTTTAATATAGGCTTATGGGTGATAACAGGGAGGAAATGCGAATGAAGAAGATAAAGATGACGGTACTTGTTCTGTGCGCATTGATGCTGGCGGGAACAGCAGGATGCAGCGCGACGGATAAGCCTGATATGACTTCATTTTCTCAGACGGAAACTGAAACGGAAACTTCAGCTGAAGATACAGCAGCAGTAACGGAAAGCACGGAACCGGTTGTCTCTGATTCCGGTGTCGATTATCTTGAAGGTTTTGAGAAGTTCGAATTAACTTCCACGGATCTTGAAAACGGCGTCTGGGCAGAAGTCATCACCCATGACCATGGAAAAAATGTGTCACCCGAGCTCTCCTGGGAACCTGTGGAGGGCGCTGCGGAGTATGTCGTTTACATGATCGATATGCACTCTGCGGATCAGATCGTATGCGGATCCCTCCACTGGAAATCAAATGGTATTACGGTAACTGAACTTCCACAAGGCTGGGCATCTTCAAGTGATTATGCGGGTCCCAGACCGCCGGCCGGCGAAACACACATTTATGAGGTGTATGTCGTTGCGCTTAAAGAACCTGTCGAAAGACTCAAGGGCGCAGTCCGCGGAGTCAATCCCAATTTTCCGACCTTCATTCAGGAACTGGATATCGACAGCGAAGGCAACCCCGGAAACATCCTGGCATACGGCAAGATATCCGGAACATATACGGGTTAACAGGATATGAGAGACATTCTATACAGGACAGATAATGTTGACAGGTTCAGCGAATTGCCGGCAGAGACGTTCAAGGACATTGCCCTGAGCGAAGTCATCGGATTCATGGCTTCAGACCAGGAGGACCGCGAGATCCTCAAGGACATCATGACCAAGATCCCGACTGATATTTCAGACATGAAATACCGCCAGGACATCATCAGAGACCTTATGGCAAACGAGGATCTCTGCAAGGCGATAAAAGAATCCATAAGTTCCATCAAGATCTTAAGATACTACGGAAGCGGTCAGAAGAGACTGCACGACAGGGACAATTCCTTATCTTCTCTCCTTGAGGAATTAAGGGAGCTCAAGGTCTGGGTCGAAGTCGTCGAGAAGCTCTACACGGCTTTAAGCGGAAGCGACATAAAGTCTGAAGGTCTCATAAGTTTAAGAGATGAACTTAAGGCTATCAGCGAGGATGAGGAATTCAAGTCCGTTAAGCCCGACATACAGAAGATCCACGACGATCTTTCCACGGCAAAGGGTGCAGTCGTCGGCGTGACTTTCACACCGGACATGGATATTGAAAGCGTCTCGGCAATCGAGTTTGTCGACTATAAACCGAGATCGACTTACACCATCGTGGACATTGCGATGGGCTCGAAGATCAGGAATCCTTTTAACGACTATAAGTATCAGGATCCGCTCCTTACCGCCATGACGCCCCATATGAAAAAGCATCTGTGGAAGCATTACGGTGAGATAAGACATCTCATAAGAAAGCATTCAAAGTACGATTCAAGAATCCTGACAAACCTTTATAACGGCCTTGTTTTCTATCTTTGTGCAGCATCACTTGGCAAGCGCCTGACATCTTCCGGATATGTCGCTTCATTCCCGGAACTCGTTTCCGATAAAGGCGTTGAAGTCAAAGGACTTTACAACATACGCCTTGCAGTTGCAGGAGAAAAAGAGATAGTTAAGAACGATTTCTCGTTCACTGATGAAGAGAAGATATTCATCCTGACAGGACCCAACCGCGGCGGTAAGACGATACTCGAGCAGGGTCTGGGACTCATATCGGTAATGGCATCTTTGGGTATGTTCGTTACTGCGGATTCGTTTAATGGACTGCCTTTTGCAAAGATACTTACGCACTTCCCGATCGACGAGAACCTGACGATCAATTACGGCCGTTTAGGCGAGGAAGCGGTGAGGATCAGGGAGATGGTCAAGGATGCAGACGATAACACTTTGCTGCTTTTTAACGAGTCATTTTCGACGACGTCATCGGCAGATGCTTTATACCTTGCAAAAGACCTTATCCACATCCTGAAGGAGAAAGGTTCATACGTGATCTTCAACACGCATATCCATGAACTTGCATCCGACATTTCTGAAATGAACGAGTGGGAAGGCAAGGGAAATATAGTAAGCATCGTGATGGAGATGAAGGATAACCGGAGCACCTTCAAAGTTAAGAGAAGTGCGCCCGACACGAGTTCTTATGCAAGAAATATTGCAGAAAAGTACGGCATTACATACGATCAGATGAAGGAACTGTGATACACTCATCTGAATCACATCTGAGGGGATAAATAGATGAAGAACAATTCAATTTACAAGAAGATTGCCTGCGCGCTTGTGCTGGCAAATACCATTACAGTGTTCAGCGTTACAGGCTGCAATACCACTACTGACGACAACGTGAATACCGGAGAGACCGGCAGCACTGAATCTACGGAAGCTCCGGCATCAAGCGTGGAAGATCTTTTCAGAGCCGGCGATCAGGATTACTTCGTTCCTTTTCAGAATCCTGAACACAGTTTCTGCACGATCACCGAAGGCTGGGCTACTCCCGTAAGGCAGCAGGGCATGGGCGGCTGCTACTGCTATTCGGCAGTAACATGTATGCAGTCAGGTTACATGAAGGAACACGGCGAGCTTATAGACATTAATCCGGTCGACGTTATCAACCGCATTTACGGTGTATCAGACAGCGAATATCCTGAGGAAAAATACTACATTTATTCCGGTCTGGAGACTGATCTCGGAGGAGACATGTTCCAGGTTACAGGAGCTCTCTGTGACAATCCTCTGAACGGATATCTGATCAGCGAGACCAACATCTACGGAAGCTATAACTCAGACATCCAGGATTTTGACAGGGTCACCGAGGATCAGATCAAGGATGCCGTAAGAGAAAACGGTGCGGTCTGCATCTGCATGCACTACAGCAAAGACTGCAAGTATGTAAACGGTTACTACACGCAGAATTATCAGGATAACGCAGAAGATACAAATCACGTTGCAGCCATCGTCGGCTGGGATGACGATTTTCCCGCTGACTGCTTTGAAACTCCCGCATCGCGAAACGGCGCATGGCTTGTACAGAATTCTTTCGGCGAGTTCTGGGGCAACTGCGGTTACTACTGGATGTCTTACGACATGCCGTCTCCGCTCCTTTACGACTGCCGTGTGACCAAAGATTATTCATCTGCATATGCGTACGGTCATCACGTTATGGCGACTGTTTATTCTCCGGCGCTTGTTGACGAGGTGATCAACGGTAAGGATCTTTCTGATTTCACTCTCGATGAGATCTTAACTTCAGGCGATGTCACAGCGGCAACCATATTTGAACACAAGGGCAAGCTCGGAGCAGTCGGCTTCTGGACGACTTTCCCCGGCCAGTCCTATACCATAGAGATCCGACAAGGCGAATTCGGCAAAGTGCTTGCGACTCAAAGCGGTACTTTTGATTACACGGGTTATCACACTGTGGAGTTCGAAAAGCCTTTGAATGTAAAGAAGTTTACTGTAGTCGTAAAGACCGGCGGAGCAGCATTCTTCGAAGGTTCTGCCACAGACGACTATAACGCATTCACGATCTTTCAGAGGGTTCCCGGCCACTACGAAGCAAAGTGCCAGCCCGGCAGATCCTTCATCCTGATCGGTGAAGAATGGGTCGACGTCACGGATCCTGAAATAATCTCACGTATAGGATACGATGAGCTTCCGCCCGAGTTTATGGAATGGGTAACAGCGCCCGGTGATCCTTGCATTACGGTGCTGTTTATTTGAAAAGTTTACAGAGAATTAAACTCAGGGTAATTCAATATTGCCGCCGGTAAACCTATAATTGTCTTAAGATGAACAGGAGGATAAAGCCATGAAAGTATTTGATGACAAAGAACTCAATCTTGAGCAGCTCGAAAATGTTACCGGTGGCACGAGCCCCCGTTATCCCGGCACGGGCACTG
The DNA here is from genome assembly GCA_905234715.1 of uncultured Saccharofermentans sp. GTDB lineage: Bacteria > Bacillota > Clostridia > Saccharofermentanales > Saccharofermentanaceae > Saccharofermentans. The sequence goes on along the minus strand of CAJOJI010000039.1, from coordinate 19,503 downwards.
GCGGAAAGATGGTCAATACAAATCCGCTCCTGAACAATATATCCACTAATCTTCCCAAGGCGAATCCGGGTCAGCCGGTCAAGCCTTTTGATGTCTGTCCCAAATGCCATTCAACGGCGGTCAGCTTTAACAGGGAAGAGAATATCTGTATGTGCCAGGACTGCGGATACATTGAGGACAGAAGCAAGTAAACATTCGGCATAGAATAAGATCCAAGGTGTCTCGCACGGGGCACCTTATTCATTTAGATCTGAGTTAATAGAAAGAAGATTTATGAACAGGAAGATTAACAGTTTTGTTTTGCGCAAGATTTCATGCGTCGTTGCATCTTGCCTGATGGTAACGATCTGCAGCTGCACAGCGGAAACAACGCCCACAACAACGGAAGAAAGCGTTGAGACTGTTCCTGCAACTACTGCAGCGACAACAACAGAAGAAACAACGACCGCGGAGATCACGGAAAGTTCTGAGATTATAGAAACAGTTGTCGGAGATCCCGAAACCATTCATAAATATGTTGAGGAGATAGTTGTAGATTACGGCTCATACGGAGAAGAAGCTGATGAGAGAGTAGACGAACTTTTAAATGAACTTTCTTCTATAGATACAAATGCCGGAATCCGATGGGAATTGATTATGGATATTTGGCGTTCGGGTGATCTCGCCCAGCCTTTAAATTACGATGTTCTTCCGGACGGACTGCCTGATACTGACGAGCTCTGCATTGTTGTTCTGGGCTTTCAGCTCAATCCCGACGGATCAATGAAAGACGAGCTGATCAACCGTCTGACTGTTGCTTATGAAAGCGCCGTCAAATATCCGAACTCATACATCGTCTGCACAGGCGGAGGAACGGCTTATGCGAACCCGGATGCAACTGAAGCCGGCATGATGGCTCAGTGGCTTATCGATCAGGGCATAGACGAAGAACGCATAATCGTTGAGGATAATTCTCTTTCCACGGCACAGAATGCAATGTACACCTATGACATTCTGACGTCTGATTATCCTTCGGTTAAGTATATTGCGATAGTATCAAGTGACTACCATATTGAGACAGGCGAACTGTTATTCACGGCAGAAGCAATACTGAGATCAGATGTTCCGGGAGAACAAAGAATTCAGGTCATTTCAAATGCTTCGTGGGATGCTCCGTCAGGATATCTTTCACCCATGTTCCAGGCCGGCGCATTGATAGAACTTTCAGGCGATATGGATACTGCTTTCGATATCTATTATGATAACTATGATATCCATGAACTGCCTCCGCTGAATTAACTATCCTGCTTCAGCCTTTTTGCTTCACGGCGTTCAATGCGTCTTAATTTCTTCAGCATGGCTTCATCCTTGTCTCTTCTCAGATAGAAGACGATTACTGCAAGTCCGGAGCACAGGAGCGTAAGGATGACGCTTGCCGCCGATGCCCTGTTATAAAGATAACTGCCGGAGAATGCCTGATTCTGAACGTCAGTTTTGAAATCAGAGGTTTAGCACCCTTATCTTTACTGATATAATGAATGAGTAATTTTCAGGCCGCGGTTGATCTATAGATCAAGCTTTTGCAATGGGGAGACATAAGCAATGCCGTCAGACCACAGTACGAGTTCGCATTCAAGTTCAAGCTTCAGTTCTGATTCGGGATACAGTTCCAGTTCCAGTTCCAGTTACAGTTACAGTTCCGGTTCGGATTTCGGATCGAGTTCTGATTATGATTCTCCGATCTTTCATTCATCATCGAGTCACGATTCCGATTCGTTTGATGATAATTCATATGCCGTCGACGCAAATATCTTCAATGAAAGGTCCATGCGTACGCGTGAAGTCACGCAGTATGTGTCTCCGCCGGTAAGGAACCGGTCCAATCAGCCGTCTTTTCTGGATGAAGGTTTCGACATAACTTCTCTTATCCGAAGCACAAAACACGACTATGTTTACTGCCCGAAAAACTGGACTGACGATAAGACGGGAAAGCGTTACGAGAAGGGTTACTACGATGAGAACGGCACGTACTACAAACGTGTAATTGTAAGGAAAGGCAATGACTTAAAGACGCGTGTTGCCTGTTCATTTTGCGGTACCGAGATCAAGCTCAGGTGGAAGGAGGGAGCGCTTCCCTCATGTCCGAACTGCGGTGCTGTACTTGAGGAGGTAACACACGGTTCGCTGATAGAAGACGAGGTCAAAGATATTGCAAAGACAGTTCTCGTTCCTGCAAGCGAAGAGGATGTTGCAACGGGAAACTATACAGGAGTGATAAAGCAGAAATTAAGCACGCCGAAAGCGATCGCGATAATGGCCCTTATCGGAATATGTTTGATGTTTGCCACAATTATCGCTGCTAATGCGATCTCCATCGCAGTAAGGGAAGCAAAGGAAACCAAGGTCAGCTTCGCCCAAACATATCCCGGTATCATGACAGGCACATATACAGCCAGGACCACTGCAGCTTCTTCAACTTCACAGACAACAAGGATGCGCCGTTTTCCCGGAGCCAAATTCTTTGACATCGAAGAACATGGCAGCAGCATTTATGTTGAGGAATTAGGCAGATCCTGTTATTGGCACGAATCCGGCAATTACTATGACAGCGGTACAGACTGTTACTTTTGGCTAAACACGAACGTTAATCCTCCTGTCTGGCAGTATTGGTATGAAGGCATATCATCCGACTTCGGCGATTATGGCTGGATGGAGTATGACTACGACGAAAAGTGCTGGTACATAGAGACTTCCAAGGGGAAGTGGGAAGTGCATCCTGATGGATATGACACTTCAAATCTGTGGCACATGAAGTATCCTGTCGACGGAAGATACATGGGCCTGAACAGCATCTATGTCTACGAGATCGGAAGAACCTGTACGTTCAATAAATCAGAGCATAACTATTATGATCCGGTAACGGGATGCCATTTCTATTACGACAGCTATAACCAGCCGGGCACATGGCAGTACTGGTTTGAAGACTTCAGGGAAACTGAAGGCATAGGCTGGCTTAAGTACGACACCGGTGAGAACAGCTGGTATGTCCTGAGTTACGACCGCTGGTACAAGCTGCCGGATTATGTTTACAACATGGATGATCTGTGGCATATCGAAAATGCGCCGGGCTGAGCATTTAAGTAAATAAAGATATTTTGTTACATTCGGGTCCGATTTTGTTTTCATTTTCGTAACCCTTGCTATTTTTTAGGGTTATATAATTTCTTTGTAAGCAGCTTTCGGGCTGTGTTTCGTCGAGATTTTTTATATGAAAACGGGAGAGATCTGTATGGCAGTTAAAGAATTGAATGATTACAACATTAATGATGTTCCGGAATTATTCCTCGAAAACGTTGATTCAGTCATTGTTGTTGATTCAAAGACCGACACTTACAGGGCTTTGACGCGCCGCGGCATTTTCGAGAAGTATATAGAGGAATCCGGATCCTATCACGATCTCATAGTTAAATTATGGTTCCACATCGGCGATACAAACAAGGAAGTTACGGAAGACTATCATGCGTTTGCAGACAGCACCGGTGATTTCGACGGCAAATACAGCCGACGAATAAAGATCCATCTCGATGACAGCGAGCATCCGCGCATCGCACAGATGACGGTATATCCGTTCGACGATAATCAGAAATACCTGTTTATCCTTGATGAGCTCGATGAGGAGGAAATGCTTCAGGAAGCTCACACGACCAAAAAGATCAGCACGATCCAGAGCTCATATCTTTTCTCGATGTATATCGATCTCGTTCAGGATACGACGAGCAGCATCAACATTACAGAGATCTCTGACAACGTTGTTAATTCACAGCTCAAGTATTCCGACTGGCGAATGATGATCGTAAACATGTTCATGCCGGAAGACCAGGAGCAGTTCCTTCGCCGTACTGATCCCGAGTATCTTAAGAAGAATTTCGCTCCGGGCAAGACATCATCTTACGATGTAATGATGCGCAATCTCGAAGGCAAATTCATCTGGGTAAAGCTCACATTCAGCCGTGCACAGACATTTGTTGAAGGCGATTACAGATTTGTATTCATGGTTCAGGATATCGATGAGAATTCACAGGAAACATTGTCCGCTCTGAAGAAGTATGAGGAGCTTGCAATCAAGGATCCTCTCACGACAGTCTATAACCATGGTGAGATCGAGACACAGATGCATAATGCTCTGACCAGCTGTCAGACTAACGGCGACGTTGCTTCCGTCATGATGATCGACCTTGACCTTTTCAAGGACGTAAACGATACCTACGGCCACTCTGTCGGTGACACAACGTTGAAACTGTTCTCCGGATTATTGAAGGAGATGGCTGCAACCAACAATTCCATTGCGGGACGCTGGGGCGGTGAGGAATTCGTTGTTGTATGTCTCGGTAAAAACAGTAATGAAGTATCAGAAATTGCAGAAAACTTCAGAAAAGAAGTTGAAGCATATGAATTCCCTGATATCGGTCACATCACATGCTCGATCGGTGTCACCGAACTTACAAAAGACGATACTTTTGACGGAGCATTCGACCGACTCGACAAGGCGATGTATATGTCAAAAGAGAACGGAAGGAACCAGGTCACGATCCTATAAACCACAGATAGCCGCAGGATTTAACTCTTGCGGCTTTGTTATATAATTGGTCTGTTTGAAAATTAAAAGGCCTACAGATCAAAAATGAAAGCAAAACGGTTTTATACACATACTAAGAAAAAGACGCACGAAAAAGGAAAGCGGGTTCTGAATATCGCGCTCATTATTTTGATGATCGTGTGGTACATTGCCGCCTTTGTTATCTTGACAAGCGGTGCTGACAATGACGATATTCCCATGGTTCTTATCGGGGCAGGCATGTTCCCTGCGGGAGGCCTTATCATATCGGTTAATTCGGCGAAGTATGCATTAAAGGACCTCAAGGGATGGAGAAGGATCTTTACCAAGCCGAGGCTGCCCGAAAACGATGTGTTTTATGTTGTGAAAGATCCGTCCTGTTTGCATAAGGCAATCTTTAGGGCAGTACTCAAAGAGCAGGTTCTGAACATTATCGTCATGATCGTAGTGCCGATAGTACTTATGGTCGGAAGCGGATACATTGCCCAACATGCAAGATTCAGCAGGACGCAGGGGCGTGCAGGATTCGTATTCGCATTCATACTGATATTCGGACTGCCGCTGTTTTTCTATTCTTTTACGAACTTTGTGTACAGACTCAGGGTCGTAAAACGCAGAGAGTACCGTCAGAGGCATGCACGACAACAGACTGACGCTGTTTAACAAATCCAAAATTCACACATTCAAATATTCAAACTGCATCGGCATGAGTGAGAAAGATGTCCACGATACTCCCGGCATAATTGTTTTTGTTCCGGATGAAGCTTACTTTTTCCCGGATGAGATCCATCAGGTCTCAAAGAACTGATTCAAAGAAATGAAATCGTGGTCAGATAATAGCAATTATTTTTCCGTGTATTTTTATTGTTAACCGACACAAGTTTGCGGGAGTGTTGTTTAGTCAACACTCCCGTTCATTATTAGTGATTGTTAACGTCCTCTTCATGGTTTGTAATTGAGTCAACAAACAAAATACTAAACAGGAGGACAAGACAATGAAAACCACAAAGACAAATAACACAATCGAATTGAAAGCAAAACAGATGAACAATGTTGCCGGCGGAACAGTTAACAAGGATCTTAAACCGGACAACGTAGGCTGGATCGATCAGACCATCAACGGCAAGAAGTACGATGCAATTGCACAGTACATCGCAAACATCTTAAACGGTGATGATGTAAGAACAAGAGAAGTCAATGCAAACGTAGATATCTACGACTGCGAGCTTTGATCAATGATCAATAAAAATTCGAAAGGAGAAATCACTATGGCTACAAACACTAACGAAATCAAAGAAAGAAAGCTTACAGTACAGGAATTAGATCAGATAGCAGGCGGACATCCTTTCGAGGATTGTTTCTGGGATGAGGATCTCTACAGGGCAGGCGTATCTTACTACAATACTGTTTTTGGAGATGACGAGTACTATATCGGTTCCACAAGAATTTCAAAGGATCTCGCCCGCCTGTTAAGAGAAAAATCCAAAAACGTATGGAGAAAATATGCGGCATCCGGAGATTATCTCAATTACGCACGTGAATGGAAAGCATTGCTTGCAAACCAATACAACATCGACTGGGACGGCCAGATTGGTACGTACAAGTTCCAGGTATGTTAAAGGAGGATACGAAAATGACAGCATATACATCAGATACGATCAGAAGCATTGAATTGGATCAGAAGAAGTTAGACAAAGTCTCAGGCGGTACATTTACCCCCAACACATACTCAAAAGACACCTATCACCAAATCGGAATCTGCACAAGCTATAACTTCTTTTCTGCAGATAAATTTAAGATCATGGAAAAAGAACTGAACGAGTCACAGGCTAATGAACTTGTTGATATCGCAAGAAGATTAAGCATTATCGTCAATGGCGACTATCAGGGCGCTAACAGGATCGGATATTCTGAACCGTTGTTTATACAGGCATTCAACGTGCAGTTAAATGCCAAATACGGGATCAAGTGGAACGGCCAGCCCGGATACGATTACTGATACATGTCAGACATTAATTGTTTTACTCTTATCAACGAAAAAGAGGGTATCGCGCGATACCTCTTAACTTTTGTTTGTACAGAATTTTATAAGTACGGATTACCCGGCTGTGAATATGGCTGTTGGGCATAGGGTTGTTGAGCATAAGGTTGCTGTGCAAAAGGTTGGGTTTGGTCAACGGGCTTCGGACATCCGCATTTGCCGCAGAAGTTATATGCCGAAAGTGTCCAGCAGTTAGGACAGTACCATGAACTGATCGTCTGGCGCTGTCTTCCGCATTTGCCGCAGTAGTTGAGGTAATTGACTGAACCGCATGTGCATGTCCATGTGCCGACAACGTTGGGAATGTAGATCGTCTGTTCGTTTTTCTCGGGGACATCGACAATGCAGAAGTCGTTCTTGGAAGACTTTACGATAAGGACGATGGATACGGCAAACATTGCTACCATATAGAATATCCACAGTACAAGTGTCATACCGATAAGAGATATCTCCTGTGTTGCATTTCCGCCCATCAGGATCGCGTCGAAGATGCCGTGGAGAATGATCGGTACGAACATGGAGAGGATAATGAACAGAGCACACTTGCCCTTGTTTTTTGTAACCTGGGCATATTTTGCTTTGCTGTAGAAGAAGCCCATAAATACGCTGAAGCAGGCGTGTCCGGGAACGGATGTAAACATACGGACAAGACCCGTGCCGGCTCCGAATATGAATACGTAACCGATGTTCTCAATCGCTGCAAAACCAAGGGAGACGAATACGGCATAGACGATCGCGTCATAGCTGTAATTGAAATGCCTGTTCTTCCATGTGATGAGGAAAAGGACCAGGAATTTGCTCAGCTCTTCAGAAGGTCCTACGACGATCATCGCGTGGAGGATGCCTCCGACCAGGGTATCTTCGGGGATGATCAAACCGCCGATTTCCTCACCGATCAAAGCGGTAACTACCGAACCTACTCCGCCGAAGAAAAGTCCGACCAGAAGACCAAACGGTTCTTTCTCCTTCTTATCGTTGAAGTAGATCATCAACAGAAGGCCGATTACTGGAATTAATGCTAAAGAAAATAACACGATGCGCTCCTTGATCCTATTAAGCCGAATTTAATGGATTTAGAATAACATTTTATAAGGGCCGTGTCACATAATTTTGATATAATATTATTTATAGCAAATATGGACGATAAGAGGGAAAGATTAATGAAAAGAAAGCTTTCGAAGGCGGTAAAGCCCGTCAGCGTGGCTGTTATAGCATCCGTGGCCGCAGGGATACTTGCCGGCTGCAGCAGTCTCGAATATCCGAAGGAGGCAACGTTCAAGTCTCCTTCAGGTGATAAAAAGGTAGTTGTAAAACAGGATTGGGTCTGCCGTCCTGATGTGTATTACGGAAAAGAATGCATTTTCGAGTACGACAGACAGGGATTCATGGAAGAAGTCGTCTGGGAAGTTGAGTGGGTATCTGAAGACGAGATCATACTCTACCTCGCAAGCCCGAGAAACAAAAAGTACGCTGACGAGAGATACACGATAGAACTGCCCGATTAATAATACCGGCGGTCACTGGCAAGGAGCTGAGATTATGGCTAATGAGAATCGTAAAGACGCTGTTAAAGAAGTGGTCAAGGACTCCTGGAACGAACTCAAGAAAGTTGAGAAGAAGGCTTTTGTAAACAGCAGGGATCTTTTCAACCGCCTGGAACAGATCATCCCGTATAATGCGCCGTACGAGGAACCGACTCCTTTGGACATGCCTTCTCTGGACGAGCTCGAAAAGGCTGTGGAAGAGATGTATAAGTGCCTTGAAGGTGCCGACTGCCATATCGTAAAGGGACACTGCGGACTTTCAGCCGAGGGATTCGTGCCGTGTGATCTCATAAGCCCCAATGCAGAAGGAAATGCACGCTGCAACGTCCTTTTCAACGGCATAAGCGAGAGCCATTACCGCCGCGACATGAACATTCTTGTCGAAGATCTTACCTGGGCATGCTACCGCAAGTACGGCGGATGCCATTATAAATATGCAAGCAGCCTGATGAAGGCTATTAAGTCCGAGAGATGGAATAAGGAGGAATAAGAAATGCCACATTCGGGAGGCGGCGGTTCTCACAGCGGAGGTTCACACAGCAGCAGTCACTCTTCAAGCAGCCACCACCATTCAAGCAGCGGCGGAAGCAGTTCCGGCAGTTCAAGACGCACGTCTTACACACCGTTTCCGGGCGCGAAGAGATTTCTGTATTACAAAGACAGGACTCCGCATTTCGTATATGCCAACTACGATATCCGGAAGAAAAATGTTGTTTCCATAGTGCTGGGAATAATTATTTTCTCTGCTTTTATGATCCCTGCCTTATTCGCATTGATCTATGGAACAAAACAAGCAGTCAACGTTCCGAAGAAGCTGACTTATTTCGAGGACAGGGACAAGCGTCCTGAATATGTGATAGAGGATGATCTGGATGTTCTTGAGGATGAGAAAGCCTTGAAGAAATCCATGAAGGAATTCTATGAGACAACGGGTATCGTTCCTGCCGTTATCACAGTGGAAAACAGCGAGTGGAAAGCTGACTACTCGAACATGGAGCAATATGCATACGATCAATATGTCAACCGCTTCCATAGCGCTGAAGTATATGTGCTGATCGTATATTCTTCAGAGACCAAGGATGACGGTTTTGACGACTGGCATTATGAAATAATGTTAGGTGACGATACCGAGCACATCTTTACAGACAAACGGACCAGAGAATTTAACGAAGCGCTTAATAAGCGTTTTCTTGAGCGCAGTAAATATTCCGTTGATGATGCAATCGCCAAGACTCTTGACGAATACAGACCCAAGGTAATGAAGACATCGTTTGAGCCGGTTTCCATAATTATTTGGGTGATCGTATTTTTCGTTTTCGCTGCCTGCGGCGTGCCTTTCCTGATAGTCGGCCTGAAACCCGAAAAGATACCGGAAGAATACAAGACTGCGCAGCCGTGCGATCTTACCGTGGTCTACCAGGAAGCGTGCAATTACTGCGGCGGTGTTTACATCATAGGAATGCATACGAGCTGTCCATACTGTGGTGCGGCTATCACGCCTCACCAGTATGTGAAAGACGAGCAGGGCAATGTGGTGCAGCTGATAAAATAACGGCATCACAAGTTTTCTGATGGTTTACAGAATAATAAAGAAATAACGCCGGGTTGGTGGGATAATCTTAATATCTGAATTTGCGAATGGTTTTGGAAGATATTGACCCTGATCCGGAGGAATCCATGAAGAAGAAAATTGCCATATTCACGAACGGCTGGAATGACGATTATCTCGACTTTGCGATAGAAGGCGTCAGAAGGCGCGCGGCTCAAGATAATGTTGATGTATTTATCTTTCTGGATTACACATCCTACGACAAATCTCCGGACGAGATCACCGGTGACCTTAATATCCTGAATCTTCCTCAGTTTGAGGATTTTGACGGCGTGCTTCTTTTCGGAAACACGTTAAACAATGCAGGCGAGAATGCAATACTCAGAGAAAAGATCCTTGAAGCAAAGGTCCCTGCAGTCTGCCTTGAATACGAGCTTGAGGGCATTAACTGCATAAGGACAGAGAATACCAACGGCATGAGGGAACTCATGGAGCACCTCATCACCGTTCACGGCGCGAAAGACATATTCTGGGTAAGCGGCCCGGAAGACAACGACGACAGCATTGCAAGATATAACGTTCTGGTCGAGGTCATGGAAAAGCACGGCCTTAAGTTCGATCCCGCAAGATCTTTTAACGGATACTGGAGTTATGCGATCGTTGAAGACCAGTTCCCGGCTGTCATTGCAAATATGGAAAAGCTTCCTGACGTATTCGTCTGTGCCAACGACAATATGGCGCTTGCCGTATGCACAGTTCTCGAAAAGGCCGGCATAGACGTTCCGGGCGACGTAAAGGTTACCGGATACGATAACCTCATGAGCGGCAATCACTTCTCGCCGGTTCTCACATCAGTCGACAGAGGATGGGATGAAAGAAGTTATCAGGCAGCTGACAGTCTTATCGGACTCATCAACGGGGAGCCTGATTTCGGCGATAAGATCTACGATTCAAAATTCGATCCCGGCGAGAGCTGCGGATGCTCTTTGGGAAACGACGGTCTGAAGTTTCAAAGAGACGCACGCAAAAGATCATTCCTCATTCCTGTTGAAAGAACTATCTTTGACTGGCACCTGATAGTATTGGACGATGCCGTTGCTCATGTGAAAAGCGTTGATGATATTCACGATGCTTACAAGAAAACATGGGAAGAAAACCATGTTTACGAAGGTGATGAGTTCTATATCTGTCTTGATCTGGATTTTGTTGATTCGATGGAAGGCGAGGCATTCTGTAAGACATCAGGATACAGCGAAGAACTCGACGTCATTTACGGCATGAAGGACGGCGTTACCGTTCCGAGACAGAAAGTGTCTTTAAGCGATCTTGCACCGTTCTACGACAGGGAGTCAAAGGAAACGTCGGTCTACATCGTAGTTCCTCTCCATATGGGTGCGGATACCTATGGTTATTTTGTGTGCAGGAATAATCACAAGATAATCAAGGATTTCTATCTGAATTCACTGATCAGGCACATTGCATACGGATTAGAGAGAGCTCATCAGAATATCAGGCTCGAGAATCTTAATAAATTATTAGCGGATATTTCGGTCAGGGATGAACTCACAGGCCTATATAATCGTATGGGATATGAGAAGATCGTTATTCCTTATCTGAATGAACTTAAGAGTTCCGGAAAGAAATCCGTCATAATGGTTGCCGACATCAACAAGATGAAGGAGATCAACGACAAGCACGGACATCTCATAGGAGACATGGCGATCAAGACGACTGCAAACGTAATAAAGAACACGGTTCCCGTCAGCTGGAAAGCGGTGCGTTACGGCGGCGACGAGTATGTAATCATCGGAAACTACGACGGATCGATTGATGTTCAGGCCATCAAAGATGAGATAATTGAAAAGTCCAGATCTGTTTCCGAAGAGCTTAACATGCCGTTCAGGCTTGGCGTCAGCGTAGGATATGTTATTATCGATCCTGAGAACACGCTGGAGTATGAGGAATACTTCCGCATGGCTGATGAAGCGATGTACGACATGAAGCGTGAGACTCATAAGAATAATTAAATAAACGGCAGGCTATCCATGATTTTGACCAACGAAGAATTAAAGAAGATATATTTCGGCGCATACGAATTTGAAGAAAAAGACGGCTACCTTAAAGCAAACCAGTATTCAAAGCCCCAGATGGATTATTTCAATTCCGCTTTCGAGATGTGGGCGGAAAGATGCGATGCATCGACTGCAAAGACTTTTGAATTTACTACGGATGCATCGGAAATATCTTTCGACTATAAGATAACCTGGAAGTGTTCGGAGGACACCGTCGATCTTTATGTTGACGGACTCTGCCACAAGATCTTCTATATCAAGGACATGGGTGAGGAAGGAAACCTTAAGTTTACTCTTCCCGAAGGAACACATAAAGTCGTTATCTACTTGGCTGTTGATGCAACGATGCTGATAAAGAATTTCTCGATAGATTCTTCTTATGAGGCTCCTGTTAAGAACACCAAAGTTCTCTGGTTAGGCGATTCGATAACTCAAGGTTACGGTTCGCTCCGTTCATCCGAGAGCTATGTCAGCATCACCAACAGGACATTCGATTACGACATAATCAATCAGGGTATCGGAGGCTACATCTACGACTGCAAGTCCCTTATGAAGATGCCCGGTTATGTTCCCGATAAGATCGTAGTTGCTCACGGTACTAACCAGTACGGCGACAAGGACATGAGCGCAGTCGAGAAATACTATGAAGTGCTTACGGGAATCTACGGCACGGAGACCCCGGTATACTGCATCACGCCTATCTGGAGAGGTGATAATATCGAAGCACTTCCTGTTTTCTACACATTCTGCGAGAACGTAAAGAAGGTCGCATCCAAATATCCGAATGTCAGAATAATCGACGGATTGGATCTTGTTCCGCATCTTGAGGAATACTACACGGATAATCTTCATCCGAACCTTTTAGGCACGGAAACTTATGCTGCCAATCTCGTAAAGGAAGTTAAGAAACTCGGTTTCTGATCTTATTCAGATCACTGTTTCTTCAACAAGCTTTCCTGCATCTTCAGCAGATAACGGACGTCCCCAGATGAATCCCTGAATGAAATCGCATCCGATCTCTTTCAGCGTTTCTAGCTGGTCGGGTGCTTCAACACCTTCTGAAATAACATCGAATCCCATGATGTGACCGATCGAAATGATCGATGCAACATACTGTCTTGAAGATTCACCCGTATTCATCTTGTCGATGAATGACTTGTCGATCTTAAGAAGATTTGCAGGGAATCTGTGCAGGTAACTGAGCGAAGAATAACCTGTTCCGAAATCGTCTATAGCGATCTGTATTCCGAATTTCTTTAACTCATCGATGCAGTTAAGTGCTTTCTCGAAAGAATCGATCATGATGGATTCGGTGATCTCTATCTCGAGATGGTCGGCAGGGATTCCGCTGTCTTCAAGAAGTCCCGTGATCTCTTCAAGGAAATCGCTCTTCATGAGGTGACGTACGGAAGCATTGATGCTGAGAGTAAGATCGGCACCGGTCTTTCTGAGCAGGTCGCCGAAGAACAGAGCAGCCTTTCTGAATACGGTTCCGTCGACTCTGTCGATAAGACCGACCTTTTCTGCTACGGGTATAAATTCGGCAGGGCTTATTACGTTGCCGAGATCGTCTTTCATTCTGGCAAGAGCCTCAAAGCCGCGGAGGTTGTGATCCATGTCATACTGAGGCTGGAGATTGAAATAAATCGTCTCGTTTTCGAGTGCCGTTCTGATCATTCTCTCGATCTCGATTATGTGTTCATCCCTGAACAGTTCGGGAGTGAATCTCAATACGTGCTCGCTGCTGTTGACCTTCTTGATCTCGTTCATCGCAGCATTTGCGTGTGATACGATTGCATCAACATTATCTGCATCATTAGGGAATTCGGCATAACCGAAGCTTGCAGTTATATAAAGATCGCATCCGTCGATCGTCATGTACTCTGTCAGAGCATCCGCATAAAGATCGATCACGGACTTAAGCTCTTCTTCGGAATCATAGCCGCTGACCACGAGGAAGAACTCGTCGCCGCCGTTACGTGAGAGATACTTCTCAGAACCTGTCTTATCGCTCTCGGCAGCTGCCTTCCAGCGTGAAACTGCCTCGATGAGGACCTTGTTTCCGGCTTCGAATCCAAGCGTGTCATTAACTCTCTTGAAGTTGTTTATGTCGATGGATACGGCAGCAAACTTTTCTTTTTTGTTTATGAGATCCGTAATGTATTCCGTGCATGCAAAGCGGTTGTAAAGGCCTGTGAGAGTGTCGATGTAACTCATCTTCTCAAGACGCTTGATGACCTTGTAACGTGCGATGTGGGAAGAGAGGAAGAATGTTGTAAGTTCCAGCGTCTCCTTGATTCGCATCGTGTTCTCGGTGTCGAAATTAACGGCCCAGATAAAACCGAGCAGTTCGTTGCCCTGACGGAGAGGGAAGAGCACGACGCTCTTAACGCCTGCTTCAACGAGTGTTAAATACCATGGATTATTGATCCGGCTGACATGCTCCATCTCCTCGTCGTTCCTGACGATTATGCAGTCGCCTTCTTCGCCCAGCATGTCTTTCCATGAATTTGCGATGTTGTAGTAGCCGTTGAATTCGGTAACACGCTTGATCGTGCTGTTCGGAACGAAGTTTGATGCGAGTATCGAGAAATCCTCATCCTCGTTATTCAAAAGGAGGACTGTGCAGCCTTCAGCTTTGCAGATCGTGCGGATGTCTGAGATAACGCCGTCCATTGCTTCCTTGAGATTGTTTGCTTTATGGAGCTTGATGCAGGTCTTGAGGACATCGTTTGCTGCCTGTGAAGCATTGAATGTGTCGAGAAGAGCGCCTGCATTGTTGTTCGGGATTACGGAGTATATTAAGTAGCAGGTGTTGCCGTCTTCGTAATCCATCGGCATTGCATAGATGTCGAACCAGATATCAACGTTATAGATGTGAGCGTATGTGTGAACTTCCTTTTTGTTTATGGCTGCACGCAGGCAGACATCTTCGAAGTTGACATTCGCCTGGAAGTATTCCGAATAGATATGACCGGGAATAAAATATTTATCGTCGTCTTTGCGTTCGGCCGCAACATTGGGCTTCATTTTCAGATTGAGGAGCTTAATATACTTTTCGTTGGCAGCAACAAGACGGATATCACCATATCCGCCGTTTTCTTTTTTCTCAACTGATACGATGACCGTCGCAGAGAAAAACGAATCTGCTAAAACCTGAAAGTCCAAGGGCCTCTCCTTTCCTTACGGAAGACACACTAAATAAACGCATTTCTTGAGATTAATTACTCTTCAATTCTATACGTATATGAGTGGCATTTCTATTCGAAAAGGCCATTGTTAATTGAATATTCACCGCAAGGAAAAGTTGTTCACTCTCTGTTAACTTCTAATAAAAGTTATGTCTTAACTCCGCCCAATGCGATACCTTCAACGATGTGCTTTGAGAAGAATGCGTACACGATGATCGGAGGCACGAATGAAGCGTATGAGTACCAGATCGTACCGCCGCCGATGAGAGGAAGAGTCTTGACCTTCATATCGATCAGGATAATGCTCGGCACGAAGCTGTTAGTCCAGTTCGTTACAAAAGCGAATATCGCCTGAGTGGCAATGGCGGGCTTCAGCATCGGGAGGATGATCTGGTTGAAGATCCTGAATTCTCTCGCGCCGTCGAGTCTTGCCGATTCGACGATCTCCTTTGAGAAGGTGGCCTGGAGGTACATTCTCATGAAGAAAACAGTCATGGGTGCTGCGATCGTCGGCAGGATCAGCATCGAGAGTTTATTTACCATGCCGATCTTATAGACCATCTGATAGAAACCTACTGTGGCAACCGTGTTTGGGATCATCATGACGACGATGATGAACTTATCGAAAACCACCTTCAGTTTCCACTCATAAGCCGTGATGGCATAAGCTGTGAGGGCCGAGAAATAAACCGTGAAAAAAGTGCTCGGAATCGTTACTATCAGAGAGTTCTTTAATCCGATGAACATGCCCTCGTGGTCGCTTGTAAATCTTGCCCAGTTCTTTGCAAGATCGCGGAACGGGTGCTGTGTCAGGAAATATCTTGTCGGTTCCTGCTCTATAAAGGTGCCGTAAGGCCCCGCAACTACTGTTCCTACAGTAAGTTCCTCGTAGAGCATCATTATGATGGGCCACAGGATCATAAGCGTCAGCAGAACAGACACCAAATATACGATGATCTTGAGCTTTACTTCTTTTTTCTTGAGTTCGGTATTGGTAATGGTATTCTCGCTCATGCCGCAGCTCACGCTCCTTTCTTCATGGCTTTTCGCTCCGCTCTCTTGGCCTTTCTGAGTTTGGCCTCATCCTTGTCGTAGAGCAGGATGTAGTAAACGACAGCTGCGATCGCGACGAACATTAACAGGAGCAAGACGCTCGCTGCAGATGCTCTGTCATATGCATAGGAACCTAAAAACGCCTGATTCTGCATATACATCATCAGCGTAAGATTTCTTCTGAATGTATCAAAAGCACCGAAATAAGACGGGATCTCGTTCATGCCGAGACCGTCAACTATAGTGACAACCGTGATGAAGAACAGCATCGGCTTCATGCAGGGGAGCGTTATGCGGAAAAATGTCTGGACTCTGTTCGCACCGTCGATCTCTGCCGCTTCGAAAACCTCCACCGGTATGCCCGTGATACCTGCAATGACATAGATGAAAGTAATACCGAAATGCATGAATACCGTCAGCGCGATGATGAAGAATTTTACTGACATGAAGAATTCCAGGTCTTCCGGCATGATGCCGAATCCGTCCATTGCAAAAGCTGCTGCAGTCATTCCGACAAATGTTGCGATGCCTGATAACAGATGTCCTCCGACAGAAACCGTTGTTCCTTCAACGAGCTTCGGGAAAAAGAATGCTGTCTTATAGATCGCTCTGCCCTTGATCCTTAATCTGCGGTCAGTGATGGTTGCCGCGAGCCAGAAGGCCAGGATCCATTCGGGAATAAAAGATGCGATGAAGAAGAATACCGTATTCTTGAACGCGTCCTTAAATGAAACGGAACTTAAGATCTCGGTAAAGTTCTTGAAAAGAGGCTTGCCGATCAGCGGCAGGAACTCCGGATTGGTATTTCCGGCGTGTTTTAAGTAACAGAATGAATAGTAAAAGGTACTTGCCAGCGGCCAGAAATGGAATATCAGGAATGCAATAATGAAGGGGATCGAGAAGATATATCCCCACTTTGTATATTTTTTATTGAGTTGCATTTTCTTTCCCATAACACCCCGTTTTGCGGCTCATGGCCGCTGCCGTTCTATTATCCCAAAATAAAAGGCACGTTTATCGCATGTTTAGAGTAACATACTCGGTATATCCCTTCAATGAAAAAATCATATTGTTCATTTACCTGTTTAACAGATATAATAATCTCGTATTTTAATGCAGGACTTTTATCAAGGTCCGTCGCTTATGGGGTTTTATGGAAAAAAAGATACAGTCTGAGAACCGTTATTTGCGGGCATCGTGTATTTCCTGCTGATTAGAGACAGGGGTGCAGCAGATGTTTGAATTACTGGGAATTCCAATCTGGAGAGTTTTAGACAGGATCGTCTGTTTCCTGTTTGTCTGCGTTCTGGTAATCGGCGCGAAAAACAAGTTCTTCAAAAAGAACCAGTTCAATGATGATTTCACGAGCCTTGAAGTAATGAAATCCATCCGCGGATTTGCCGCAATGGGCGTCATCCTTCACCACATTTCACAGGAATATACATTCCAGGAATCAGGCGTGTTGACTCCGTTCGTAAATGCCGGTGCTTATTTCGTAGCGGTTTTCTTCTTCTGTTCGGGTTACGGTCTTATCAAGAGCTTCGACAGCAAGAAGGATTATCTTAACGGCTTTATTAAGAAGAGGATCGTAAAGTCGATCGTGGTTCCTTTCTACGTCGACGTCATTTTGTACGGTCTTTTCATGTTCCTTGTTAAGATCCCTCTCGAAAAGGTTCAGTGGGTCACGAATTTCCTCGGCATCACCATGATGAACACGTATGCATGGTTCCCGATCGTACTGGCGCTCCTGTATCTTGTATTCTTCCTTTGCTTCCGTTTCATCAGTAACCGCAAGGTCTGCTTTGCAATTATCCTTATCTTCATGATCGCTCTCGGAATCGGCACATGCATCAACGGCCACTTCGCATGGTGGGCAGGCCCTGCAAACTGGTGGATGGACGACAATTTCTGGGAAACATCATTTAAGTGGTGGATGGACGAGAAGATCTTCTGGTTCCACGGCGAATGGTGGGTCAATTCGGCTCCGGCATTCCTCACGGGACTTATTTTCGCGACCTACGAGCAGAAGATCGTTCCTTTCTTCAAGAAAAATTACGGACGCAAGTTCTTTATCCTGCTCCTCATCACGCTCGGCCTTTACGGTCTCAACCAGTACGGACAGTCTCATTTCGGTTACTGGACAGAGTTCAACATGCAGGGACCCGAGATCGGAAACAAGATCGTGACATACTTCTGCCAGATCCCTCTGATGTTCGTTTTCCCGTTCACGGTATTCATCTTCCTGATGAAATACCATGTAAGCAACCCGGTAACCAGATTCTTCGGCAAGTATTCGCTGCATACGTACCTCATGAACCTCTGCGCGCTTACAACGCTGAGATTCCTTTCATATAATTTCGAAGATTCACCGTTCTATCTGGGCGGCATTTACAACAACCTCCTGGCCTATGCGATCGGAGTCATTATCCTGACAGTACTTCTCGGTGTTGCCGAGCAGAAGATCACCGACAAGGTCCAGGCGCTCCTGTTTACCAGGAGACAGAGGCAGAAGGTAGTTTATTCTACTGCTCCCAGGTTCATGGATGACGACGCTCTGAAGCAGATCAGGAAGGAAGAGCAGCTGAAAGAAAAAGAGGCTTCAGAACGAAAATCATTTGAACCCGAAAAAGACGCCGAAAAGGCTCCCGAGGAGACAGAAAAGGCACACGAAGTAGCAAGATCTGTAAAAAAAGCACAATCTGTCAAATCGAAGGGCAAAAAGAAGTAACCTCGCCGGAAACCTGTTAAACAATGCGATTTAACACTGTTACATCAGATTTTTGACCAAAATCTGAGGTGACGGATAGTGCTATTTTCACCTGAAATAAATATCACGTATTTTTGATTAAAATCAAATTCATATCTGTGGTCAGACTACAAAGAGTTGCTATATAATGTTTACGCAATCTGTGAAGTGAGGAAGCTAACACATATGGCTAACATCGACGCTCTTAGAGATAAGATACTTAAATTAGGTTCAAAGCAGAAAATCGCAGCAGTGCTCAAGTACATCGACAACGAAAACGACGACATCAGAATGGCAGCAGCCATGGCTCTGGGCATGATTCCCACATATGAGTCAGGAATGGGCCTAATCGAGCTTTTGCGCGATCCCTCTCCTTTTGTAAGAGCTACAGCAGCAAACTCAGCTGCAGAGATCCACGCAAAGAACTGCGAAGAATACTTAAGAAAACTCGCATTTGCCGATCCGGATCCCAATGCAAAGGCTGCAGCTAAGAGAGCTTTTGAACAGCTTAAGGACAACGTAATCACTTACTGATCCGCCAATTAATTGAATTCCAAAATGACCCGGAACGATCACTCCGGGTCTTTTTTCTTTATTTTCTGACAAGATTCTGACCTTAACGATTGGTATAATCCCAAGTGCAGAGTTTTATAAACACTAAGGGGATAAATTTCATGATCAAAAACATCGTGCTCGACATGGGAAACGTCCTT
>CAJOJI010000038.1 GCA_905234715.1 uncultured Saccharofermentans sp. | reverse complement strand
TAAGCTCAGTTATATGGTAATGCAGGATGTGAACCATCAGCTGTTTACCGACAGCGTCGAGGCTGAAGTCCTGCTCTCAATGGATGATGAAGATAAAGAGAGATGCGATGAGATACTCGATTCTCTCGGCATCATAGAATTCAAGGATAAGCACCCGATGGCTCTCTCGGGCGGACAGAAACAGAGGGTTGCCATTGCATCGGCCATGGCAGCTGACGCTAAGCTTATGCTCTTTGACGAGCCGACATCAGGACTTGATTTCTCGCATATGGAAAATGTCGGCGGCCTCTTGAAAACACTCGCAAGGTCAGGTAATACTGTACTTGTGGCAACACATGACCCGGAGCTCATTGAACTCTGCTGTGATTATGTGTTGTGCATAGAGCACGGTAAACTCGGTTATTTGAAGAAGGTGTAACAATGTTAAAGACGGTAATTATGGGCCTGATGATACCGTTTTTGGGCACTTCAGCTGGTGCTGCTTGTGTATTCTTTCTGAAGAAAGATCTGAAGGACGGGATCAAACGTGCCCTGACAGGATTTGCTGCCGGAGTAATGGTTGCCGCATCGATATGGAGCTTGATCGTTCCTGCGATCGAGCAGTCTTCCGATAAGGGACAGCTCGCATTTCTTCCTGCATTCATCGGCTTCTGGCTCGGTGTATTGTTCCTTCTCCTGTTGGATCACATCATTCCGCACCTTCACGCTGGTATCAATCAGGTCGAAGGTCCCAAGAGCAAACTTACACGTACCGTCATGCTCGTTCTAGCTGTAACGCTTCACAACATTCCTGAAGGTATGGCAGTGGGAGTTGTCTATGCAGGTCTCATGAACGGTTCTGCAAACATAACTGCAGGCGCTGCACTGGCGCTCGCACTCGGTATCGCGATTCAGAACTTTCCTGAAGGCGCGATCATATCGATGCCGCTGTTCTCGGAGGGAAAGAGCAAGCCGAAATCATTTGTGTTGGGCGTTCTTTCAGGTGCGGTCGAACCTGTTTTCGGAGGGCTCACAGTCCTTATCGCAGGACTCGTTGTTCCCGCAATGCCTTATCTGCTTTCATTTGCAGCAGGCGCAATGCTCTATGTCGTAGTTGAAGAACTTATCCCTGAGATGAGCCAGGGCAAGCATTCAAACATCGGCGTAATCTCTTTTGCAATCGGATTCAGCCTCATGATGGCGCTTGATGTAGCGTTAGGTTAATGAATCTATAAATGCCTTGAAGAGCGGCAACATTGCAGTTAATCCGAGACTTACTACAAAAGCAGACATAATGCTGATGTATTCTGAAGCTTATTGAGTTTAATAAAACAGCCCCGTGGATATTGCGTCCATGGGGCTTTTGTATGAATTAGATTTATTAACTGGTTCATTTCTGTCTTTTGCAGCGCCTGATCATGTCATCAGCGTCTCTGAAGCCCGGAACTTTCTGAAGTTCGTTCAGGGCACTCTTATAAGACTTGTTGTCGAAGAAATATTTGCCTCTGCAGTAAGTTTCAAGCTGCTGGGCATTTGAAATGCCCTCCTGACAGAACTTAACAAGCTCTGTGGAAACGATATCATTATACTTGCCGCACTCGTTTATGGCCTGAGTGAACAGGAGTCTTGCTTCATCTGCAGCTGAAGGCGATGACTTGCTGTTTAAGATCCATCCGGCCTTATTGATCGTTGCGATTACACGTGAGTACTTGGGATAAAGCTCAGCAATGGCCCACTTGTTGCCGCAGTTTGCACACCTGCAGGATACCTCAGAGCAGTCGTAGATCAGGTCTCCGCCGCAAATCTTTTAGCTTTTGCCTCGGTTTCCGTTAAGGATTCTACAGTGACATCGTAAAAATCCGCGATCCTCTGCAACATCTTATATTCTATCGGGAGGCGGCCTGCTTCCCACATATAAACAGCGAGCACCGGAACACCAAGAGCTTCTGCCAAAGCTTCCTGGGTGAGCATGTGCTTTTCGCGAAGTTTCTTTAAGTTTTCAATAATTGTGGTATCCATTTTCGATCTCCTATTTTCTATCCTGAAATATATGATAGCGGAAAAAGGCTTCCTTTTGAAAAGATTGCGTATCGATTGTCTTTGATATTTGAATCAGACCATTAAGCGGAGGAAGCGATATAATAATCAATAAATAATCATTATGGGAGTGCTGTACGGCGGGAAGAACGACGAATGCCTTTAATAACACTGACAAAAGAATTCATGGAGGAATCGTTCCTTAAATATCTGGGTGTAATTTTCATGCGCCCGGAAATAATCAGTGCCTGTGTGAAAGGAGATGTCATTACCCGAGAGACTGCGGAAGAGAATGTCAGACAGGCATTTGAAGCAGGCTTTCATGATGTTTTCAGTGATACAGATATGTCTTTGAAGGTCAGTCTTCCTAAGGATGGTTCTGTTACTCCTGAAGAATACCTGAAAAGAGTTGACCGTTTTGGCATAACGAATGATACAGCTCTCGGCTTGATGTTTGTTCCTGAAAACAATGTGTGCAGGGTAGTATTCAAAAACGGAATGAGGTACGATCTTCGCTTTGAATTTAGTTTTGAAAGTGATGAAATTCTTGATTTGGGAGCGTTTGCCGGAGAAGACAATAGCCCTGACTGGCCCGTCGAAAACATCAACCGCTTCTGGTTTATAGAGGTACAGGCACTCGTTAAACTCTATAGAAAAGATCATCTGATCAGCGCACATCTTGCCAATGTGAACTGCAACGATACCCTTGTGATGCAGATGATTATGAGAGATCAGAAATACTCAACAAATCATCACAGATACGGCTATTCGGAACAGCTTGAATATGTCAGCGATCTGGGGAAGATGCCGTATAAATCAGATGAAATGAACTTTAACAGGATAGCAGACCGTCTATATGCAGCCGCTTTAACCTATGACAGGCTAGTCACGCATTTCTATCCTGGATATCAAGCAAGAAGCAATGAGTTCTTTGATATATGGGCTGCATATGAATCGAACAAATTTAAAATATGATTAATAAAACTAATTGCAATATGAAGATCGATTATAAATGGACAGATGGAAGTAATGAGGACTTCCATAAGTTTTATCTTAAGACAGAGGAATTTTACAGCAGTATTGTCGGTGGCCTGAAGAACCGCGCAGCATTTGTTCCTTATAATATCTCGGAGAGCATAACAGATGTTCTGATAGCTTCAGTTTCCGGAGTTGCTGTAGGATGTGCCGGTTTGAAAGCTTATTCAGATTCTGATGTTGAGATCAAAAGAGTTTGGGTCGATCCTGAATTCAGAGGCAACCATATATCTACAGCCATGATGGATGCATTGGAGAAAAAGGCATCAGAGCTCGGATTCAAACGGGCAATCCTGCAGACAAGACCGCAGATGGAAGAAGCTGTTCATTTATACACAAAACGCGGTTATGTGCTGATAGAAAATTATCCGCCCTATGACAAGCTTGAAGGAGCAATATGCTTCGCGAAGGAATTGAGATAATTAGACTAAATAACAACAGTAAAATGCACTATCCGGGTTAAATAAATAATCATATAGTGCATAAATCTTAAAAATGTGTACTATTTGATTCAAAAATGATGGCGATTAGTGCATTTTGATTGTTGAAACGGAATAGCTTGTTACACAGGAACTCTGGGATTCATGGGTACATAGAAGCTAATCTCTTTAAATAATAGATAAATGCAAAAATGGGATGGGGCTTGGTTAATTCCAAGTCCTTTTCTTTGCGTGGGAGTATTGACAGTACATGGTCCTGAGTATAATATAAACGCAATTATATAAACCTGTTTATAGAAAGTGAGCAACATGGCACGTAAAGCAACTATATCAAGAGAAGTTATTCTCGAAGCAGCCCTGAAGATGCTGATCAGAGACGGTTACGCATCGGTCAATGTGAAAACACTTGCCGCTGAGATCGGCTGTTCGACTCAGCCTATCGTATGGCATTTCGAGAATATGGAAGGGTTACGACTGGCCCTTTCAGAATATGCAATGGAATATGCCGCAAAGAAGGCTGCATCAAGTTATGAGAATAAACTTGAGAGTTTTGAATTCCTGGGCAGAGCCTATGTGAAGATGGCTCTTAAGGAACCGAATCTATTTAAGTTCCTTTATCTTGGCGAGAGCCCCATGGGAAAACCTTACAATCATAAGGATGTCGGCAGGGCAAAGAATAAAGCGATGATCACCATGATCGCTGAACAGACAGGACTTAATGAAGAACAGGTTATCCGCTTTGTAAGGAATACAATCATTTATTCACACGGCATTGCGACCATGATAGCAACCGGAGTTCTTAAAGGAACCGAAAAAGAGATGATGGAAATGATCAACAATGCCGCTGATGCATTCATTCTCAGTGAAGGAATCGATCCGAAAAAGTTAGAGGGAAATTAATATGGTTTCAATTGTCAGTTCAATAATAGGAACAGTGCTTCTTTTGGCAGTTGCCGTAATGGAAGTGCTTCTTATAGCAGGTCTTCCGCTGGGTGAGTTTACCATGGGAGGAAGACATAAAGTGCTGCCCCCTATGTACAGGATGTTTGCAGCTTCTTCAATTATCCTTCAGCTCTTCGGAGCAGCAATGCTGCTTCAGGGAAGCGGTTTGATGAATATGTGGTTTGCAGGCAATGTGATAAAGATCATATGCTTTGTTTTTGCCGGTTTCTTTGCTATAAACACTGTAATGAACCTTATTTCGCCGAGCAAAAAAGAAAAGTATGTAATGACACCTCTTGCTGCAGTTGAAGCCTGCTGCTTTGCGATAACAGCGTTCTTAATGTAAGGGGAAAAACAGTTATGATCTATGAATTGGAAGACACATCAAAAGTAGAGGCGATGTTTGCAGGCTGGGAAATCACCCTGATATATTCATGCCTCCAGAAAGTGATGGGTAAGGTATTTGTTACTGATACAGAAAACCCGAGATCGGCAATGGCATTTGTAGGCTGCTTTGCATTTCCTGCAGGAGAACCCGAAAGAGAACTGATCGTCAATAAACCGGACGGCTTTGTTATCATGATCCCTCAAGATGACAGATGGTCTGCGCTTATCGAAGAATGTTACCCGGATGCGCGTAAGATTACACGTTATGCAATCAGAAAGGATACTGTTTTTGACAGGGAACGTCTGGCTGAAATGGCTTCCGGATTACAAGAAGGATATGAACTCAAAAAGATCGATTCCGATATCTACGATCTCTGTGTTCAGGATCCGGTAACAGCTGATTTTGTATCCGCATTCGGAAGCAAGGAAAAGTATCTTGAAATCGGACGCGGCATGGTCATCCTGAAAGACGGAAAGTTTGTATCAGGCGCATCTTCTTACACCAGATATAAAGAGGGAATCGAGATCGAAGTGGATACCATTCCTTCCGAGCGCCGCAAGGGACTTGCTACGATCGTTTGTTCAGCATTGATCTTAGCCTGCCTTGACGAAAGTCTTTACCCAAGCTGGGATGCACATGATATGAATTCGGTTCAGTTGTCGAAGAGATTCGGCTATGAATTCAGTCATGAATATACTGCTTATGAAGTGGCTTCAGATAAAAGAACACATTGATAGGTAACTGACAATGAGTATTTTCGACGACGTAAATAAATGGGAGAAAGAGGAAGGCGCTAATATCTTTTCTTTGATCCTGAATGTAAATGATCCTGTGATTCTCGACTATGGCTGCGGTGCAGGAAACTATTCTTTCGCGGCATCTTATGCATTCGAACAGAAATGCAAAGTCTATGCTGTGGATATCAACAGGCAGTACCTGGAATACGTGAATGGAAAAGCCAAGGACGAAAAGATAAATTGCATTACAACGGCTGCCGGAAGGGAAGATTACCGACATGATTTTGACAATGATTATTTTGATCTTGTCATCTATGCAGATATGTTTCACGGAGAAGAGAAAACATATAACGGACTTCACCGTTTCGTGATGATCGAAGAAGCGAAAAGAACGCTGAAGACCGGCGGTGTTACATTCGACAGCCTTGAACGCGGTAAGATACTTGTGTTTGAGAAATAAGGAGATGACACATGGAACTTAAGAAACTTTCAGAACACATATGGTATATGCCTTTCGAGGAAGAACGCGACCGTCCGAACCTTGGTTATGTTAGGGGGGAAAAGATGAGCCTGGCGATCGATGCGGGTCACTCGGAAGCGCACATTAAAGAGTTTTACGATCTTCTTCAAAAGGAAGGTCTGCCTCTTCCTTCGATTACGGTCCTTACACACTGGCATTGGGACCATACATTTGCAATGCATGCCGTGAACGGCCTTACCATAGCCAACGAAAAGACAAATGGTTATCTTTTGGAATACATGAAAAAGATAGAGACGAACGGTCCGGACGAGTTCCTTAATATGTACGACAGCATACAGAAAGAATATGAAGGCGGCAGGGAAGTGATCGTTGTCCCTGCAGATATTGTTTTCGAGGGCGACATGACGATCAATCTCGGCGGATGCTCTGTCAAGCTAATGCTGACACAAGCACCTCACACAGACGATTCAACGCTTGTTTATGTGTGTGAAGATAAGACTCTTTTTGTCGGCGATGCAGCTTGTTCGCAGTTTCCGAACGGCGGTAAGGATAAGACATTAGCCGGCAAGCTTGCAGACACGATCCGCTCGACCGGTGCTGAAACCTGCGTTGAGGGACATTGGCATCCTGTCGGGACCGAGGATACATTGGCGGATCTGAAGGTCTGAAAGGAGTTAGACATGGTCTATAAATACGCGGACTCAAGTGATGCGGATGTGCTGATAGAAATCTATAATTCAGCATTCCATGATGATTTCATTCGTTATGGCGAATGTCCGGCTTATGGCAGGTCCAGAGAAGACATGGAGCAATCGATACAAGACTTTCCGAAGATCATTGCCTATGAACAGGATAAGGCCATCGGAGTTATCTCATATAAACAGGAAGCGCCGGGAAAGTATTACATCGGCTGCCTGGCAGTAATAAAAGATATGCAGGGCTGCGGGATCGGAACGCAGTTAATGAATCATTTTATGAGCGAGCATCCTGACTGGAATGAACTTACTCTGGTCACTCCTAAGGATAATGAGCGCAATATAAAGTTTTATACAGGACGTTTCGGCTTTGATATAGTCGGAGAAGAAGACGACGGAAAAGTAACGGTCCTTTGGTTTAAACTCAGCAGGTAAAAGTAAAGACAATGTGTTTAACCCCTGATTGAAACCGGAAATCCTACACTTGTCATTTAAAATTGATATAATGATGGTGTTATTGGGAATGGTTTTGGTAGGTTTATATCCTGAAAAATTGAATTGAGCGATTTTGAACAGGGGGGTAATAGTATGTCGGTATGTCCTAATTGCGGAGCATTTAGCAATGGCGGAAAATTTTGTGAGAGCTGTGGAACTCCGCTTCCGGCAGAGCAGAACGTTCAGCCTGCACAGCAGTATCAGCCTCAGCCGCAACCTGTTCAGCCCGTTCAGCCGATACCCGTTCAGCCGGTCTATCCCCAGCCTGTGCAGCCGGCTTATCAGCAGCCCGGTTATCAGCAACCCTATATGCAGCCGGGACAGGTTTATCAGCCCCAGCCAGCTTATACACCGGTAAAGAAGCAGTCAACAAACGGCGCCTGCATTGCGGGTTTTATCCTGGGTCTGGTTGGTCTGTTTACTTTGGGTATTCCGAGTCTTATTGGTGTTATCGTAAGCACTATCGGCGTTATAGTGGCATTTGCAAAGAAGCAAAAGGGTAAAGTTCTGGGAATCATAGGCTTTGTTCTTTCTCTTCTCATGGTTGTCGGATGGATCCTTTTAATTGAAAACTCGGATAAGATCGGTGAGGCTTTGAATTCGAGTGGTGAGGGCACATCATTTGAAGAGTGGCTTTTTGATGATTCATATGAAGATAAGATAGCAATCATCAGTGAGACGGAATGGGTAGAAAAGTCCAACGGTTCTCGTATTGTTTTCGAAGCGGATAACAGCTTTACGTATTACGATGACTACCGTGATCTGAATAACAATTATTATTCCGGAACATATGAGGTCTATATCGGTTTTGAAGGAATTAACATAATCGATGAGCGTTACAGCCATTTTGGTTATACGAGTGATGATATCTGTGACAAGATCGATAACGAACGCGGTGTAGACGGCGTTAAAGATTTTGTGACCCTGATATTCCACAATGACGGATACTGGGTCGATGGCAATAACGCCTATGATCTGAAGTGGGATACCGTATACATTGGCTATTTCGATAAAAACAACCTTATTATGGATCTTACATATCTTGAAGACGGTAAGGCATATACTTTTGTTTCCTGGGATAATTTCGATGAATCGAGCATCGTGATGCCGGAGACAACTCCTTCTGAAACGGAACACAGTGAGTATTATTGGGGAAGTGTTTTAGTAGGCGGCGTTGAGCTTTATCAGGGCGAGTGGTCCGGATGTGATGAGGAAGACGAAATGGGATATTACTATCTCGAAAAGATCCAGGCGTACAATGAGGAAACTGAAACGAGAATCCAGCTGTCGGTTGTCTCAGGCCAGTACTATGAACCTTCGGTTGCCGAGGAGATGGCAGAAAGCTTCAAGGAGACAATGGAAGAATACGATTATGAAGTGAGTGAGGTTGAGGAGACCACTCTGGGCGGTTACACGGCTTATGTCGTTACGGCGCAGTATGATGATGGTCAGTATTTCACCGCATGGTATTTTGTCGATAAAGATCTCAGAGTGCACTATATTACGGTGCTCTATTACGACAGTGATTCAGTTTCATATGAGATGGTAAGGGATACCTATACATACGAGCATTAATACGATACCGGATATTGGCTGCAACATTTATATAATTTCATCTGTATACATAGTAACTGCTTATTTAAGGATATGTATGCAAGGAGAAATATATGAAAAAGAACATTAAATGCTTCGGCTATCTGATATTGTTTCTGACTGCTGCATTTGTTTTTGCGGGATGCAGCAGCAAAAAAGAGCTTGATCTGAGTTCAAGCCAACAGGAATACATTGAGAATGTTACTAATTTTGCTGTTGTTTCTGAGGTCAGTTCAAAATACGGGATAGTGCCCGGCCTGACTATTGATAAGATGACGGCATACGATGCTTCCTATAACGATTACTACCGAATCGAGTTCAGCACGTCCGGTTCTTATACCGTGGCCGATGATGCCGGCAATCTCTACACAGGAACATTTAAAGTTAACGGCTACAGCGAATCGCACGGTTCCGGCTTTGACAGCTGCGAGATAACCAAGCCCAAGAACGGCACCACGGTCCTTCCCGAACAAATCATTGAGACTGTGGAGACAAGGCCGGAAACAACTGTTGAAACAACAGTTTTGGTACTTCAGTCCGAGAAGATGATAAAGCTCTCGGAAGACTATGAGAAGGACGGATACACGATAATGATCGGTGATCCTTCTTCCGATTTCGAAAATGATTATGGCGCACTGGAGTGCTTCAGGGCGTTTAATGATCAGGCCTTTTACGAAGTTTATCTTTATGACAGCAACGATGCTGCTTTGAATGCCGAATACATGATGTTCGGTGAAGGTGATGACAGAACGCCATCTGACGGAGCAGTTACCAAGATCATTGAGGAAACGGTGCTTGTCGTAGAACATGCAAGATGATAACTGATTAATAAGTGGGGGATCTGTTTATGAAGAAGACTTACGGCTTTTTACAGAGATTAATTGCTGTTTCGCTTTGTGCGTCAATTACACCTTTCATGCTTACAGCTTGCAAAGGTTCTGATGAAAAGAAATCTGATTCTGTTCCGGCAACACCTACAACAATAACGGTCAACAGTACTTTCCCTGATCAGTTTCTTGATTCGGATATACTGGCGTTTTCTGCTTCGTGCACTTGTTGCGGTCCCTTCAACTGGGGATGCGATTACTGGGAAAAGACTAGTTATTACGTATATTACGATGGAACTATTTCGATAAGGACCGACTATTCAATAAGTGGTGAATCTGTAGTAACTAAAGAAATCAGTTATGACGATCTTAAGACGATCAGATCTTTGGCTGATTCTTTCGTTGATAATAAATCCTCATACGATCTGGATTATTCCGATACTTATGACGGAACACAATGGAATTTTACTGTCTACAGTACCAGTGGCAACAGTAGGTATATCTATGGCGGATATACTTATGGGATTACCGAACTCATAGGTATACAGGATATTCTGGGCAGATATGAAGATAATGAGACACTGGACGAAAGAGCATATGAGCTGTTTAAAGGCACTTATGTCTGTCCGGATGACGAAAAGCAGTCTGTAACACTTTATAAGGCAAACGGACAGTTTTATCTTCTGATTACGTCGGTTGATATGCCTGGTGGTTATGTTTATGAGCTTGAAGAAATAGAATTGCAGGAGGATGGTGTCTTCTTCAATTATGTTGAAGATGAACGCTGGGAATCTTTTGGATACAGTTATTCGTCAGATAAGACCCAGCTTACAAACTTGGAAACTTCTGTGGTTTACAACAAGGTGATGGAGACTCCTGAAGATGTCCCGTCTGAAACATCAGTTAGAGATAACCCTTATGAACCCGGTTCCACGGAATATATTTTCGAGCAGTTCTTAAACGGTGAGATCAATGCGAAGCCTTTGATGTCATCGCCGATAGTTGAGAGGAAAAAGAGTGTTAATTTCAATGATCTGAAAGGTGATGACGAGGAGTGGAGCTTTGAGCATTTCAGCGCCGGTGAACAGATAGATCTTGATAATGACGGTGAGAACGAACTGATCCTTAACGGCCCTTATGGCGGAATGTATCTTGACGTGATCGATGGAAATCTCTACATTTTCGCTGCGGCATCCGGTAATGCCGGTGCATTGTCATATGTCTATTATGACGATGCTGTGTGGATAATCATTTCGGATACGACGCATTCAGGACGCCTTTATTATTCATTCTACAAATTCGAAGGCGGAGACAAAGTAGTCGACACCATGACTCTTACTGCAGAGAAGTATTACGAAGATTATGCAGGTGACTATCACTTTAATGATGAATATATTTCCGAAGAAGAATACAATAAGATTCATGAAGAGATTTTCGGTACATAAATAGGAGAATATTATCGGTGATTAAGAAAAGACTGCTCGCACCTGTACTTATAATGCTGATGCTCTGTATGCTCAGCGGTTGTTTTTTCAGCTTTCCGCTGGATCATATGGACAAGATCGAAGGCGATATAACCTGTGATTTCCGTGCAGGTGAGGATGCATCACATTGGCAGGAGACAGTTAATACGGATGCCGTTTTCGATAAGGACAGATTTGTAGAACTCTTTAACGAGTTTAATAAGTACGATCCTGCATTTTATAAGGATCATCTTGATAAACTTGATCTGAGGATCGTCCGTGAGGATCAGTTCGATGAGTATGAGGAGATGGCTGCTTCCGAAGTGAATTTCAGGGCATACTTCACTGATAAAAACGGAAACGAAGTATGCAGAAATGTATCGGTATTCCGTTACGAATCGAAGATGTATTTTTTCATACTGTGCATGGGCGGAGGCAGAAATCCTGAACTTAAAGGCTACTACTACAAAGAGGTGCCTGCTGATATGGTTTCATACTGGGAGCCGATCTACGAGAAGGTCCTGGCAGACAAGGCGGCTGACCGTAAGGCTCAGTACGGAAGCTTTACTGTGGATAAGACATTCAGTTTCGACAACCAATACTATGCCAAGTGCATGCCGCTCAGTACCGATATGATGGAAATACAGATCTTCGACAGAGACGAAGACCTGATATGCGAGTTCCAACCCTGCAGGACGTGGGATTTCTGGGGTATATGTTGGGAAAAGGACACCTATAACATATGGGTACAGTCAAGTGATATCGGCTGCGTCTGTTATAAGAAGATCGGCAATGAATGGGTGGAAGACAAAACGGCGGTCAAACCGGATTATATAACCGGAAGACACGGATGAAATAAAAGCAAATAGCCGGAGGAGTGATGACTCTTCCGGCATTTTTATTGTGTTGACTTTTGAAAGAAGATAAGTAAGTGATAGTATGTTATGGAAAACAAATTACTATATGGGGAGAATGAATAGATGAGTACATCTGATAAGAAACAGCGTATTGAATACGGTTCGGATAAGGCCGGTGACAAGCAACAGGAATTAAGAGAAGCCGGCAATATGGATGCCAATTTTTTGGAGATGGCAAGAAACGTATATGCGCATCTTAACGATGAGATATCAAAGAAGATCTTCGAGGCAAAGATCCTTTATGCTTCTACCGGAGACGTTGGATATATTACAGGTAT
This sequence comes from uncultured Saccharofermentans sp., assembly GCA_905234715.1. GTDB lineage: Bacteria > Bacillota > Clostridia > Saccharofermentanales > Saccharofermentanaceae > Saccharofermentans. The sequence goes on along the minus strand of CAJOJI010000038.1, from coordinate 8,794 downwards.
TGAACCGAAGTACAGAAATCTGAACAGCGACATGCAGGTATACGTTGAGAAACTTCAGAAGGGTTCTCACTGCCTGATCTACGGTACAGGTGCTGCCGCGCATTATCTTGCCGGAAGGTTTAAGAGATTCGGCGTCAAGGTCGATGCGTTCGTTGATCAGGATGAGAGCAAATGTCCTGTTGATGAAGCTACCGGTATCAAGGTTATTTCCGAGAAGGAACTCTGCGAGAATAAGTCTCTTTATGGCGATAAGACTTTCATTATCTCTTATTCGGTTAAGCCTGTAGCTGACGAAGTTAAGAAGCGTCTTGTTGAAGATGCAGGAATAAGCGAAAAGAATATCCGCAGCGGAATCTTCGACTGGAGAAATAACCAGGGCCAGTACTTCGACTTTTTCGAAGCAAAGGAAAACGAGGTCTTCGTGGACTGCGGTTGTTACGACGGAGCAACCTGCTTCAACTTTGCAGGCTGGTGCGGTGCAAAGGGCTTTGACCACATCTATTCTTTCGAAGCTGATCCCAAGAACTATGAGAAGAGCAAGGCAGTTCTTGAACCTCTCGGTAAATGCGATCTGTATCCCTATGGCACTGCAGATGTAAATAAGAAGGTTTACTTTGCAGCAGATGCTTTTGAGACTTCATGCATCATAAGCAAAGAAGCAGCTGAGAAGAGGAACTTCGAAGGTGTCACCGAAATCGAGACTGTAGCTCTTGATGAGGTACTTGCCGGCAAGAAGATCACTTTTATTAAGATGGATATTGAAGGTGCGGAGTACGAAGCACTGCTCGGCGCCCGCAAGCTTATTGTGGAAAACCGCCCGAGAATGGCTATCTCCGTCTACCATAAGTACGAAGACTTTGTCACATTGGCAAACCTCGTCCTCGAGATGCATCCCGACTACAGGATCTCATTCAGACACTATGGATTCGATGAACTCGAGACCATTATGTATGTGGAATAAATGAAAAAGACTTTAGGATGTCTATAAAAGAATTAGATCATCTTATTTTCTAAGTCATGCTAACCATGAAAAGTAGCATCATTATTTTTCATCAAAATCAATATATTAGTTATTTTTTTCCTTCAATATCATATAATCAGGAAAAGAAGCAGGTAATATTTTTTTGAACGGAGTAACAGGTGGGCCAGAGAAATCCCTTGGTTAAATTATTAAGCCAGCTATGGGTCGTGGTGCCATATGCGATCTTTGCGCTTGCATATGGGATATACAACAGAGAGTTTCCCGGCCTTGACCCGATAAATGCCACCGTTTACGTAGTGGCGGGATTTTTGCTTGTTCCGAGCTATATACAGGCTCCAAGGACGTATGCACTGTCGGATGTTCGCCGCTATGGTGCATCCGAAATGCCTGTGTTCAGCAGAAAGTTTACCTATAAAAGAGTTGGCAGCAGTTTTACTTGGGCCGGCGTCGACGAGAAGAGTTTCCGCATAGCATTTTCCGCTTCGGAACAGGGCACGAGAAACGGACAGGAAGTCTTAAAGGTCATGAAGAGCAAGCCGTGGATCATATGGCTTCAACCGGGTGTATGGCTTGCTGTATCCACAGCAATCCTCGTCCTGAATATTGCTTTGGATAATGCCGTATCTTCGCTTTTCGCCGGCATGGGTACCGGTACGGAAATTGCGGTGTTAAGAGCAATCGTATTTTATACACCGTGTGTTTTAGCTTTAGCATGTCCGGTCTTAAGTTATATCTTTCTCGTTGTCAGGGACAACATCCTCTATGAATGCGCCGTAAAACTGGCAAATGAGATCGAAGCAGATCTGATTGCAAAAGCAGGTTCTCCAATGAAGTGTTATCGCAACGTCTGTCCTAACTGCGGTGCCGTTTCAACATCATCACTTAAGCGCTGCAACAGCTGCGGAACAACTCTTGAAGTCTTGGATAGCACCATGGGCTTGGGCACATTGAGATATTATAGAGACGACGATTAATCCTTGAAGATATCGAACCGGGCTTTTTTACTGCAAGAAACCTTCCGGTATTATAAATAAAGAAAAAATCTTCACATATGTGGAATCACTCTTATAATATGTGTGGAGGGATAGATAAAATGAGCAACAAGGGTAAGTATAAGATTCCAAAGTCTCACGCGTTGTGGCCTATCTTGTGGCGCACGATCATTTTCCTGGGCATTATCGCAATGATATTCGCTGTCTTGAATATTCTCGCAGAATACGTAAGGGACTTCCGTTCCGAATATGACACTACTTATGTCCGTGAAATGGCGGATACCATAGATCAGGGTACTGAAGCTGAACGCCAGGAAGCATTAGCGACTATAGCAAGTGATGGCCATAACTATTGCATAATCGATCTTTATGGCGAAGTGGTTGAACATTCAGGCTCTATCTCGGTCAGCGGTTATAGTGAAAAGAAAGGCGAGTTTTTCTCAGGTGATCTGAAAGATATTCTGGATGAGGCAGGAGTAGATGATGACGATGACATCCGGAAGATCGTTTTGGATGCAGGGAGCAATAACACTTTCCTTCTTGATGACTACAACACCAAGATAGATGCTTTTTCAGAAGTATATGATATGGCACGCAACAATCCGGGCATTCTTTTCGGTGCTGCCGGCAATGAGGTATTCTCGTTCCCATATTGGATTGCTGCACCGATGAGTGAGTCTTCACAGATCCTTATGGTCAAATCCATACTCACCGTTAAAGTAAAAGATTACACATATCTTGCAGCCGGCATTATCATCGCAGTGATAATAGCTTTCTTCGTATTTATCCTCATGATAGTCAGCGTCATCATGAATCTTTCCTCGAACAGTAAACTCAGACGTTGGCTTTACAGAGACAATATCATCAAGGGTCACAACTGGCTTTGGTATGCTGTGACAACGCAGGATATCCTCTGCAAGAGAAAGAACGCTCATAAGACTTATGCAGTCGTCGATCTTGTATTCGTCAGATACAGAAACTTCGTGCTCTGCCATTCCGTTAAAGAGGCAGAAGAACTCCTTCGTCAGGTGGTTCTTGTCATTTTCGGAAAACTCAAGAAGGGTGAGCTCATCGCTCACAGCACGGCAGCCGCTCTCCCGCTCCTTCTTGAAGTAAAGGATGAAGACGATGCAAGAGCAAGACTTCAGGACATCATCAGCACTCTCGAAGCAATTCCCTGCGGACACAGGCTGACTTTCAAAGCAGGCGTGTATCTCGTAATACCTGCGCAGGAAAAGGTTGCCCTCAATCAGAAACATTATATTCCGGATATCGATCTCCTGTACAACAATGCATGTGCGGCCAGCCTTTCACTTTCAGAAGTTGCTGACTCCGGAATCGCATTTTTCGACAGCAATCTCGTTGATGAAGAAAAGTGGATCGACACCGTTACGAACCGTCAGCAGGCTGCAGTCAATAACGAAGAATTCCTCGTTTACTATCAGCCGAAGTACGATCCGCGTACCAACGAACACGTGGGTACCGAAGCACTCATCAGATGGCAGACACCCGATATGGGTCTCGTGCCTCCTTACAAGTTTATTCCGATATTTGAAGATAACGGCTTTATCACTCAGATAGATGACTACATGCTGACACATGTTGCGCGCAATCAGGCCAGATGGCTCAAGGAAGGCCGCAAGTGCGTCCCGATTTCCTGCAATGTTTCCAGAGCTCATTTCGGTACGGAAAACCTTGCCGAATATATCTGCAACCTGGTTGACAGGGAAGGATGCCCCCGTTCACTCATTGAGATAGAGCTTACCGAGAGTGCTTTCTTCGATGACGAGAATGCCATGATAACAACGATCAACCGTCTTAAATACTACGGATTCCTTGTCTCCATGGATGACTTCGGAACAGGCTACTCGTCTCTTAACTCCTTGAAGGATATGCCTCTCGACATCCTTAAGCTTGATGCCGGATTCTTCCGCGGCAGTGAAGATAATCCCCGTACCAGGATCGTTGTTTCCGAAGCTCTCGCTCTCGCGAAATCGCTTAACATGAAGACTGTTGCAGAAGGTGTTGAAGATAAATCCACAGTAGACTTCCTTGCCCAGGAAGGCTGCGACATGATCCAGGGTTACTACTTCGCAAAGCCGATGCCTCAAGCTGAATATGAGAATACGGTAATTCCTGTTTCCGGTCAGCAAGTGCAGGCTCCTGTAGAAAAACCCGTTGCTCCTGCAGAAGCGCCGGTTGCTCAGGCAGTTCCTGTTCCTTCAGTCGAACCGGCTCCTGCTGCCGAACCTGATCAGGCAGAAACGAAAGAGTAATCGTTCACACGGACAGCATATGAAGATATTGGTATTGGGCGGCACGAGATTTTTCGGGATCCATATGGTCAATGATCTTATCGAAAAGGGTCATGATGTCACTATAGCTACAAGAGGCAATACACCCGACGATTTCGGTGATTCGGTTTCCCGGATACGTTTTGAGAGAACGGATGAGGACAGTATCAAAGCTGCGATAGCAGGCACGCATTATGATGTGATCATTGATAAGATCGCTTATTGTTCAAATGATATCCGCAAGCTCATGGATTCGGCCGACTGCGATAAGTATATTTATATGTCGAGTACGGCAGTTTATGATCCCAAACACATCAATACCGTTGAAGAAGATTTTGACGGTACGGATGGTGAACTTATCTGGTGTGACAGAAAAGACTTTCCTTACGATGTGATAAAGAGACAGGCCGAATATGCTCTGTGGCAAAAGTATCCTGAAAAGAATTGGATCGCCGTAAGATACCCGTTCGTAACCGGCAAAGACGATTACACAAGAAGGCTGTATTTCTACGTTGAACATGTCTTAAAACAGATCCCGATGAAGATCGATAATGTTGATTCGCAAATGTCATTCATCAGGTCAGATGAAGCCGGCAAGTTCCTGTCTTTCCTGGTTGATAAGGATTTCAAAGGTGCTGTTAACGGAAGTTCAAAAGGTACGGTTTCCTTAAGAGAAGTCCTTGATTATCTCGAAAAGGAAACAGGTATGAGCGCTGTTATCAATGACGATGGCGATCCGGCTCCTTATAACGGTGAATCCGAATACAGCATCAATACGGAGAAGGCCGAATCACTCGGCTTTGCTTTTACTGAACTGAAAGACTGGCTCTATCCCTTGCTTGATTATTATATTGATGTGGCTCACGAAGGTATGCTGGGATTATTTGACAGTCTGGATTGACGGTTTGGAAAACTAAATGATTAACGGATGAAGCTTATGGTTACAAATATCGGAACACAGACAATTGAAACTGAACGGTTGATACTCTGACGTTTTGAATATTCGGACGGCGCCTTAGCGCTCGGCATTTTCTATCCTGTTCAATCACAATCAACCATGTTCCTTTACATGTTTTGTTGCAAGTTGGGTTTTGCGAAAATGAAAAAGCCCCAGAAATAAAGCTTTCTGGGACTTCTTAGCCTGTTATGGCGGAGAAGGGGGGCAGTAATCTTTTATGCTTTGTTATAGGGCTTTCAGGCGATTATGACGTTTTTGCGATATGTTAAAAACCTGCCTGAATCTGCCGTAATTAGTGGTAAGTTTAGTGGTAAGCTCGGTTTTCCTTAGATTGCGTTCTCATAATAATCCTTGAGGACTGCAATCTCTCTGTTCTTGAACTCGCGCGAAGCGTCTGTGTAGGTCTTGAGCGTTATCAGGATGCCTTCGTGGCCCATCATGTCGGATACTGCTTTCATGTCTGCTCCGGCTTCCCTCATTCTTGTAGCGAATGTGTGCCTGAGCATATGATTGTGTACGTGGGGGAACTCATCCCCTATGCCTTGCATCTCCGAATTTATTGCTTCGCAGATCTTTGTGAGCTTGTAGTTCAGTTTCTTGTGGTGCCAGACATGTCCCTTGCTGTTGAGGAATACAAAGTCTGTATAACCGTCTATAACTGATTCGCACTTGATCCCGAAAAGGTCCTGAAACTCTTTTTCCTTTTGCAGAGCTTCTCTGACTATCGGCAACATTGGTACGGTACGCTTGCTGTTCTTGGTCTTGGGCGGGTTGATCTTGTAATCACTTCCGTCACCATTTCCCTTATCGTAGTATTGGAGTGTATGGTTGATATTGATCTCGTTATTCTCGAAATCGATATCTTCCCACCTTAATCCCAGTACTTCGCCGACTCTCATGCCTGTCCATAACATTACTGTAAATACAGGATAGTATCTGTGGTATTTGCCTGGCTTGGCTAAGAAGGACTCAAAGGTCTTCTGTTCTTTGAGGGTAAGAGCCCGAACCTCTTTGGTGTCTTTCTCATACTCTCTCTGGAACTCTCTTAGGACTCCTCTGCAGGGATTGCCCTTTAGAACATCATCTTTGACGGCTACATCAATGACCATTGAGAGAACTACCTTGATGTTTCTTATGCTTCCAAAACTCAGGTTGCGCTTAGTTGCCGTGTCCTTGAGGAACATCACGATGCTGCTGTAAGTCACATCTCTCAGCTTCATCCTGCCGAATTCAGGCTCTACATATCGCTTGTAATACCTGACGTAAGAGGCAAAGGTTGTTTCCCTTATACCGGTCTTAACCTTCTTCCACAGCTCGAAATACGAGTTTATGGTGGCATTGAGCTTTGTATAGTCGATACCGTCTAAGGTGTCTCTTAAGAGTTCTTCCTCTTTCTTCCTCAGCTCGGGAAGGGTCTTGGCATATAGATAATGCCGTTTGCCGCTTTTGTCGTACCAACTGTACTGAAAAGTCTTGTTGCTTCTTTGATACTCTCCGTTCCTTAGTTTAGTTTTGTTTTGGGTATATCTTTTATTCTTCATCTTCTATGAACCTCCGTTAGTTTCCCAGAAGATGTCCCGGGTTCATTATAAACCCGGGAACACCTATCTTGAAGGAAAAAACAGTGTCAGACCGAAAACTGTCTAAACAGATACTCTTCAAACGGCTTCCTCTTGATGAGTCTCTTACTGCCGTTCCATAAGACATAGGGACAGTGATCATCACCCGTAAGCTCACGGAGTTTCTGCATTCCGATGTTGAAGTACACCGCCGCCTCTTCCAGAGTAAGGAGAGCCTTATCGGAGATGGGCACTTCCTTCCTGTTGGTTGAACCCGAAACCGCTTTGACCTGTTCTCCTTTTGGGGGAGCCATAAAATTATCTGTGTCAGTCATAAGATGACCTCCTTAAATCAAATTTTCCCTGTTATCGGGAATGTAAAGCGTCGGGTTCATGCGACGCTTGAGGTCACGGTCGGTTGTTGCCTGCAAAATGGATAACGGAGCAGCAAGCAACGTCTTTGTACGCACAAAGACAAAAACAGCTTGTCAGGGGAGCCCCTGAAACCCTGTGAATGCCTTCGGCTTTTGCGGGAGTTTATTCAGTTGTCAAAGTTCGATGAAGGTTACATACCCCTTCATTAACTAGAAATGGGAGAGGTCAAAATTATATGGTCTTGAGTAAATAACAAGATAATTTAATGTTTCCTTCACTATTACTGGACATTGACCCCCGTTTTGGCCCCCCGCTTTTTGCGAATATTTTGAAAATGTAATATTACATTTTTCGATGAGCACACAAAAAAGGCTCCGTTTAAGGCGGAAACCCTAATAAAATCAATATTTCTTTACTTGGCATGATATAATTCCTATTGAGGGGCAACCCTTAGATAGACTAACTATTAAAAGTCAATAAGAAAAATGTAGCGTAAACGCTAGAATCATCGAACCTTGATAATTGCATAACGAAACAAGCACCACGAGGTGCTTTGGAAAACAAGTGATATGAATCGGATGTGTTTTATGCTTGTGGAACGAATTCCTTGTTTGTTTTTACGAGATGGAACATCACTCTTGTCAGTTTCTTGGCAGCGTGGGATACAGCAATGTTATAGGGCTTGCCTTCTGCTCGTTTCTTTGCCAGATAAGTTTTGAACGTCGGATCCCAATGACATACATACTTCGTAGCATTGAAGATTGCATAGCGAAGATATTTGGATCCTCGTTTAACCATCTTCGAATGCGTAGATGTAAGCTGACCCGACTGATATACAGACGGTTCCAATCCGGCGAATGCGAGGACTTGTTCCGCGCGGTCAAAGTCTTGGAAGTTGTTTGTCTCAGCAAGGATTACAGCAGCCATTCGATTGGCAATGCCAGGGATGGAAGTAATGGGGCTATCGACCTCTTCCATAATCTTGTTGATTTCTTCTTCAACGGTTTCAATCTGCTGAAGATAGATTTGGATGAGGTCAATTGTCTGCTTAAGCTCCAGTTCCTTGACGGTACTCTTTATGCCAATAGATTTTCTGGCAGCATCTCTTATCTCAATAGCTTTATCTCGACCATAGTGTCCTTTGGATGCAGAAGAGAGTAAAGATGTGAGATGAGTGAGGTTGCAGTTGGCTATCTTATCTGCTGAAGGACATTCTGAAAGCAGGGTATATACAGAGGACATGTGCAGAGTCGGGACAAGATTTTTAATTTCAGGAAAGAGAATCTGACAGAGCCTGACGAGCGAGATCTTGTGCCGGCTACAGTCTGAAACAAGTGCTGAACGATAACGAGTTAGTGATTTCAATTCGGCAAGATGGTAAGATTGTTGCGAGTAGGACTTGAAATCTTCAGTTCTCAGCATAGTCGCAATGGTATGCGCATCGACGTGATCCGTTTTCGTCTTTCTAAGGCTTAGACCTTTTCTGAAAAGATTAGTATGTAACGGATTGAACAATACGGGGTCGTAGCCAGAATTGTTCAAGAAAGCCAGAAGATTATCGCTGTAGTGACCGGTAGCTTCCAGTCCTACTTTTATCTTCTTGGGATTCTTGGAACAAGATCGGAGAACCTTCT
>CAJOJI010000037.1 GCA_905234715.1 uncultured Saccharofermentans sp. | reverse complement strand
AATGAGATCATCGATACCAAGGATTCCGAGATCAGCATGCTCAGTCAGACCGTGCTTATGAAGAGCGATGAGATAGCAGCTCTTAATGAAGAGCTCGGCAGCATGTACATTCCAACATCATTTCCAATGAGCGGATCTGCCACCATGGCTCACACGATGGATGGCGAGGTCCCTGTCATTATCTTTACAGGCTCCGAAGGTGACTTCTGCAGAGCTACTGCAGCAGGTACTGTAATTGAAGTCAGGAGCGATCCCAAAGAATCAGATAACGGTTCTATAGCCGAGTATTATGTTGCCGGGGAAAACACCGATACCAAGGAAGAGAAAAGAGATCTTGGTTACTATACGGTCATTACGATAGATCACGGCAACGGTTACTCCACACTTTACGGACATGCCAGAGACATATATGTTTATAACGGACAGTATGTCAGTGCCGGACAGGCTATCGGCGAAGTCGGAAGCACGGGTACTTCAACCGGCGCGCATCTTCACTTCGAAGTCCGCGTCTGGGGTGAGACAAAAGATCCTCTGGACTATCTGCCGTAATCTATCATGGACGACAGTTTCTACGACGTACTCGCATCTCATTACGACGATCTTCAGCTCACGGGTGATACTTCCGCATGGGCTCCTTATATCTGCAGTCTCATTACTGACTTCTGCAAAAAGGATGCTCCTTCGGTAACCGATCTCGGCTGCGGCACCGGTGTTATCACCAATTACCTTGCTTCAAAGGGCATGACTGTTACCGGCGTTGATCTGTCACCCGACATGCTCGCAGTTGCCTCATCCGGAGATGAGACCGGAACTGTCTCATGGATATGTGCCGACATAACCGAATATGAAGGTCCCGTTTGCGACTGCTTCATCTCAACGATGGATACCATCGGCCACATCACCGATGTTGATGCCCTCTCGAAAATGTTTACCGCTGTAAGCGGACTTCTTAAAGAAGGCGGCGTATTCATCCTTGATACGACAACGAAGCATCACTTCGAGGATACTTTGGGAAATAATGTTTTCTACGAAGACTACGATGACTTTACTCTTTTATGGGTAAACCATTACGATAAGGAAGAAAAGATCAATCACGCCGAGCTCACTCTTTTCGAGCTGTGCGAAGATGATCTTTATGAAAGATACGACGGCGAGCTCACCGCGAGATATCATTCCCGCGAAGAATTAGAGGATATGGCCTCAAAGGCCGGACTTAAGACTCTTGCCGTTTACGGCGAACTTAACAGGGAAGAACCTAAATGTACCGATGAACGCATCTTCTATGTGTTCGGTAAATAATTATATATAAGGAAGAGATATGTCAGATAATGCGTATTATGTACCGGGTGCGCCCGAAGATCTCAAAAAGGACCATATCGTAAGGGCAGAAGGCTTAGGCGGTCTGGTTAAGTGCCTTTGTGTAAGCACAAAGACAGTCTGTGAGACTGCAAGGGTAATGCATCAGATGTCACCTGCGGCAACAGCTGCCCTCGGACGCTTCATGACGGGATCTCTTCTTATCTCCGAATCGATGAAGAACGAGAAGGATACCCAGACGACCATCATCAAAGGCGACGGACCGATGGAAGGCATGACTTGCGTTGCAGACTTCGGTTTCAAGGTCAGGGCATATCCGATCGAACCCGTTATCCCCACCGAATACCATAAGCCCGGCAAGATCAATGTCGGCGCGGCAGTAGGAAAGGGAAGCCTTACCGTTATCAGGGATGTCGGCCTTAAAGATCCCTATGTCGGTGTATCAGAACTCGTTTCGGGCGAGATCGCAGAAGACTTCGCGTATTATCTTGCAAAATCAGAGCAGACCAAGTCGATCGTATCTTTGGGTGTTCTTTTGGAGCACGGCGAAGTAAGTGCTGCCGGCGGTCTCATGATCCAGCTCCTTCCGGGTGCAGGCGAAGACGAGATATCCTATCTCGAGAAGAGAGCCTCAGGCTTCCCCGAGATATCTTTCCTTTTCAAGGAAGGTTTTACTCCCGCACAGATAATCGATCTGTTCATGGGAGATCCCGACCTCGTATATCTTGACGGTCAGGAAGTAGAATTCAAGTGCAACTGCAGCAGGGAGAGGATGCTATCAGGTCTTGCCGCTCTCGGAAAAAGTGACCTCGAAGAGATCACAAAAGACGGAAAACCTATTGAAACTGTCTGCAGATTCTGCAATAGTAAGTACGTTTTCGACCCGAAGGATCTGAAATTCGGTTAAATGCTTGAAATAGAGCGAAAAAAGTCGAAAAAAGTACTTGCAAATCCCAAAACATGATAGTAGAATACTTTCCGCACGCGTCTATTTAGGGTTAATTCTGCCCTGAAACACGAGTGATAAGGCTTTGATAACGGAGATTGCCACGAGGTGATGCGCAGCTGCGCGGGAGTCACGAGGTGGGGAACTTCGAAGGAGCCGAAGGCAGAGGATACGATCCGATGCCGTCTCGGGACCTTTCGTCCGGAGAGTGCAAGCAGTACGTTACTGCCCAGAGAACCAAAGTGCCGCCTTAAGGTGGTAACTGGATAGTCTGGGTTTTTGAATGGAAAGCCAAGACACTCCCGACAGGGTTGAGAAAAAGAAATACAGCTTATAGTAAGGAGGCCAACAAAATGGCAGCAAAGACAACAATGGTCAGAATTAAGCTCAAGGCTTATGATCACAAGATCCTCGACGAGAGCGCAAAGCTTATCGTAGATGCACTTGCACGTGATGATGCAAGCTTCTCCGGTCCTATCCCGCTCCCTACAGAGAAAGAGGTAGTTACGATCCTTCGTTCACCTCACGTAAATAAGGATTCCCGTGAGCAGTTCGAGCAGAGAACTCACAAGAGAATCATCGACGTCTATACACCGTCTTCCCAGACGATGGATGACATTGGCAAGCTTGACATGCCTGCAGGCGTTTCTATTGAAGTAAAGATCAAATAAAAACGCTTGTGGCTTAATCGGTTTTTAAGGATTGCCAAGCCTTTTAAACCGAGGTCACGTTCTTCGGAAAACCGCAGAACCAATAACCTAAATAGGAGGAAAGAACTTTATGACGAAATTCATCATTGGCAGAAAGTCCGGCATGACACAGTTGTTCGATGACAACGGTAACGTTATTCCGGCAACCGTTATAAGCTGCGAGCCTATGTACGTGCTCCAGAACAAGACGGTAGAGACTGACGGATACAAGGCCTGCAAAGTAGGTACAGGATCCATCAGAGCAAAGCTTGTAAACAAGCCTGATGCAGGACAGTTCAAGAAGGCTGACGTTGAGCCTAAGAGAATTATCCGCGAGTTCACACCTGATGAGGAGTACAGCCTCGGACAGGAGATCAAGGTATCCGATATGTTCGCAGTCGGCGACAAGGTTGACGTTAGCGGCGTATCAAAGGGTAAGGGCTTCCAGGGCAACATCAAGCGTCACGGACAGAAGGGTGGTCCTTCAGGCCACGGCTCCATGTATCACAGAAGAGTCGGTTCCATGGGCGCTACTTCCACACCCGGTAGAGTTGTACCCGGTAAGAAGATGCCTGGACATATGGGTGCAGTTAACTGCACAGTACAGAACCTTAGCGTTGTCATGGTTGACGGCGAAAGAGGAATCCTCGTTATCAGAGGCGCAATTCCCGGTCCTAAGGGCGGTATCGTAACAGTTCAGAATACTGTTAAGGCATAAGACGGAGGAACATAATAATGGCTAAAATTGATGTTAAAGATTTGACAGGTGCCGTTAAGGGTTCCATCGAGCTTTCCGATGAGATTTTCGGCATTGAGCCCAACGAAGTTGCAATGTCTACAGTTGTTAGAAACCAGCTTGCAAACAAGAGACAGGGCACACAGAAGACAAAGACAAGAAGCGAAGTATCCGGTGGTGGTAAGAGACCTTACAGACAGAAGGGTACAGGCCGCGCTCGTCACGGTTCAGAGCGTTCCGCACAGTATGTTGGCGGCGGTATCATCTTTGGACCCAACCCCAGATCATACAGCTACACAGTACCTAAGAAGGTTAAGAGACTTGCTCTTAAGTCAGCTCTCTCTTCAAAGGTTGCTGATCAGAAGTTGATCGTTGTCGAGAACATGGATCTTGACGAAGTAAAGACAGCTACAGTTGCTAAGGCTCTCAAGGCTATCGGCGCTGGCAATTCTTCACTCATCGTTCTCGAGGGCGTTAACAAGAACGCAGAGCTTTCTGCAAGAAACATCAAGGATGTTAAGACAGCACTCGTTAATACGATCAATGTTGTAGACATCCTCAAGTATGACAGCTTTGTAGCTACAAAGGCTGCAGTTGAGAAGATCGAGGAGGTGTACAAATGAAGTCACCCTATGATGTAATCATCAAGCCCATCATCACAGAGAAGACGATGGCTATCACAGAAGAGGGCAAGTACACATTCGTAGTTGCACCTGACGCTGAAAAGCCTGAGATCAAGGCTGCAGCTGAGAAGCTCTTCGGTGTAAAGGTAGTTTCCGTTAACGTTGCTAACTTTGACGGCAAGGTTAAGAGACTTAGAAATAAGCCCGGTAAGACAGCTGCTTACAAGAAGGCAGTAGTTACTATCGCTACAGATTCTGTTGAGGGTACATACCTCGGCAAGGGCGGTAAGGCAGTTAAGACCGGAACAAAGAACAAGACATCAATCGAAGAATTCGGTTTTGGTCAGTAATGTAATCAAGGAGAGAAATTAAAATGGCAGTAAAAACATTTAAACCTACTTCTCCCGCAGTTCGTGGAATGGCCATAGCTGACTATTCCGTTCTCACAAAGAAGGACCCGGAGAAGAGCCTTCTTAAGTCAAGGAAGAAGAGCGGTGGCCGTAACTCTTATGGCCGCATCACGGTTCGTCATATCGGCGGCGGTAACCGTACAAAGCTCAGAGTAATCGATTGGAAGCGTGACAGAGTAGGTATCCCTGCTACAGTCAAGGCAATCGAGTACGATCCTAACAGAACAGCTTACTTGGCACTCATCCAGTATGTTGATGGTGTTAAGTCTTACATCCTCGCTCCCGAGGGCCTCAAGGTAGGTCACAAGGTTGAGAGCGGTCCGGATGCAGATATCCTTAACGGTAACGTTCTTCCTATTTCATCTATCCCGGTAGGTACAGTTATCTGCTGCGTAGAGATGAATCCCGGCAAGGGCGCTCAGCTCGTAAGAACAGCAGGTGCTTCCGCACAGCTCATGGCTAAGGAGAATGGTTTCGCTCAGATCCGTCTTCCTTCCGGCGAAGTACGTATGGTACCTGAGAAGTGCCGCGCAATGATCGGTTCTATCGGCAATGCAGAGCACGAGAACGTTAAGCTCGGTAAAGCTGGTAAGTCCAGACATGCTGGCGTTAGACCTTCTGTTAGAGGTGTTGTAATGAACCCTAACGATCACCCTCACGGCGGTGGTGAAGGTAAGTCTCCTATCGGTCTCCCCGGCCCTGTTACACCTTGGGGTGTTCCTACATTGGGTAAGAAGACACGTAATAAGAAGAAGCAGTCCAGCAAGTATATTGTTAAGTCGAGAAAGGCATAAGGAGGCAGTTCAATGAGTAGATCAACCAAAAAGGGCTATTACGTTCAGGACGCTCTCATGAAGAAGGTCGAGGCGTTGAATGCAGCCAACGACAAGAAGATCATCCAGACTTGGTCTAGAGCTTCTACGATTTTCCCTGAATTCGTCGGCCACACAATCGCAGTATACGACGGTCACAAGCATGTTCCGGTATACATTACTGAGGACATGGTAGGACATAAGCTTGGCGAGTTCGCACCTACACGTAAGTTCGGCGGCCACACAAGCAACGAGAAGTCCGCTTCTAACTCATAAGGAGGAAATTTCTGTGGAAAAGATTATTTTAAGCAGAGACAATATTGAGAAGAACCGCGAGAAGATCCTCGAAGCTTATGCGGCACCTTCCAAGTCTTCAAATAAGCTCCCCACTCCTACAAAGAAGCAGAGAAAGCTTCTCGGAATGGGCAGAGACAGAGGAACAGCAACAGCTAAGTACATTAGAATTGCTCCCCGTAAGGTAAGAGTAGTTGCTAATCTCATCAAGGGTAAGTCTTTAGATGATGCTTACGCAATCCTCACATACACACCCAAGGCAGCTTCACCTGTTATTGCAAAGGTTCTTAAGTCTGCTGAGGCAAATGCTGTCAACAACTTCGATCTCTCCAGAGACAAGCTTTATGTTGCAGATTGCATTTCCAACCCCGGCCCCGTGCTCAAGAGATATATCCCCAGAGCAAGAGGTTCGGCTAGTTCGATCAAGAAGAGAACAAGTCACGTTACTGTAGTTCTCAAGGAAAGGGTATAAGGAGGTTTAAGCATGGGTCAGAAAGTTAACCCGAATGGACTTAGAGTAGGCGTTATCGATGACTGGAGCTCACACTGGTATGCCGACAAGAATACCTTTTCTGATTGTCTTGTCGAAGATCAGAAGATCCGTGAGTTCGTTTTAAAGGCAGTTGAGCCTATCGCAAGAGGCAACGCTAAGAAGCCCGTAGATGAGAGCCGCACAAATGTTGCTGGTGTTTCAAAGGTCATCATCGACCGTAAGGGCACAGACAGAATCAACGTTATTGTTAAGACAGCTCGTCCTTCACTCGTAGGCGGCGACAAGGGTTCCGGAAGAATTGCTCTCAAGGATGCTCTTGAAAAGGAATTCAACAAGAACGTTGCTAAGGATAAGAAGAGAACATTCACTGTTGATATCGAAGTTATCAAGAACAGTGATACAGATGCACTCCTCGTTGCACAGAACATCGCAGCTCAGCTCGAGAACCGTGCAAGCTTCAGAAGAGCAATGAAGAGAGCAATGCAGATGGCTATGAAGCAGCCCGGTGTTCTCGGAATCAAGACAAAGTGCTCCGGCCGTTTGGGCGGTGCCGAGATCGCAAGATCCGAGACATATCACGAGGGCACGATCCCGCTTCAGACACTCCGTGCAGATATCGATTATGGTTTTGCTGAGGCAAAGACAACATACGGTATCATCGGCGTAAAAGTCTGGATCTACAAGGGTGAAGTATTCGGCCAGAAGAGCCAGTCAAAGAAGTCTGAAGGAGGAAAAGCTTAATGTTACTTCCTAAGAGAACAAAGTATAGAAAGCAGCAGAGAGGCCGTATGAAGGGCCAGGCTCACCGCGGCAACTTCGTAGCTTACGGTGATTACGGACTTCAGGCACTTGAACCCTGCTGGATCAAGTCAAATCAGATCGAAGCAGCACGTATCGCTATCAACAGATACGTAAAGCGTGGCGGTAAGGTATGGATCAAGATCTTCCCTGATAAGCCGGTATCAAAGAAGCCTGCACAGGTCCGAATGGGTTCCGGTAAGGCAGCAAACGAGTACTGGTGCGCAGTAGTTAAGCCGGGAAGAGTTCTTTTCGAGATCTCAGGCGTTACTGAAGAGCAGGCAAGAGAAGCAATGAGACTTGCAGGACACAAGCTCCCTTGCAAGACAAAGTTTATCGCAAAGGTAAAGGAGGAAAGCACAAATGAAGGTTGAAGAAATCCGCAAGATGTCTGATGAAGAACTTTCTTCTGAGCTCACCTCTTTGAAGGAAGAACTTTTCAAGCTCAGATTCCAGCACGCAACAAACCAGCTCGACAATACAGCTCAGATAGCACAGGTTAAGCGTGATATCGCCAGAGTAATGACAATTCAGCGCGAGAAGCAGCTCGCTGCTAATAAGTAAGGAGGAGACGACAAATGGCTGAAAGAAACTTAAGAAAAACCAGAGTCGGTCTCGTTACATCCGACAAGATGGATAAGACGATCACAGTTTCCGTCGTAGAGCACGTTAAGCACCCTCTTTACGGAAAGATCATGAAGAGAACCTACAAGCTTAAGGCACACGATGAGAACAACGATGCTCACATCGGCGATAAGGTTGAGGTTATGGAGACACGCCCTATTTCCAAGGATAAGCGTTGGAGACTGGTTAGTGTCGTTGAGAAGGCTAAGTAAGGCGATTAAAGGAGGATATATCAGATGATTCAGGTTGAATCCAGACTCAGATCTGCCGACAACACCGGAGCAAAAGAGCTTCTCTGCATCAAAGTTTTGGGCGGCTCTTGGAGAAAGTATGCCAACATTGGCGACGTTATCGTTTGCTCCGTAAAGAGCGCTGCTCCCGGCGGCATGGTCAAGAAGGGTGATGTTGTTAAAGCCGTTGTAGTACGTTCCAAGCAGGGCGTAAGACGTAATGACGGTTCTTATATCAAGTTCGACGAGAATGCGGCTGTCATCATTAAGGAAGACAAGAATCCCCGCGGAACTCGTATCTTTGGACCCATAGCAAGAGAGTTAAGAGATAAGGACTACATGAAGATCTTATCTCTCGCTCCGGAAGTTCTTTAAGGAGGAATAGACACATGGCTAAGAGTAGTGTTCATGTAAAGAAAGACGACCAGGTCATTGTCATTTCCGGCAAGGACAAGGGCGCTAAAGGCAAGGTTCTCATGGTAGATGAGAAGAAGGGCAGAGTTTACGTTGAAGGCGTAAACATGGTCAAGAAGCATCAGAAGGCTAGATCCCAGACAGCTCCTTCAGGAATTGTTGAGCGTGAAGGTTCTATCGATGCATCAAACGTAATGCTCGTTGACCCCAAGACAGGCAAGCCCACAAGAGTTGGCTACCGTATTAACGAAGACGGTTCTAAGTCCAGGATCGCTAAGAGATCCGGCGAGGTCATCGATACGGTTTCTAAGGCTAAGAAGGGGGAGTAATCAATGACCAGATTAAAAGATAAGTACATTTCCGAAGTTGCACCCGCACTTCAGGAGAAGTTCAAGTACAGCTCACCTATGCAGATCCCGAAGGTCGACAAGATCGTCCTCAACATGGGTGTAGGTGAGGTTAAGGATAACCCGAAGGCTCTTGAGAGCGCTATGCGCGACATGGGCATCATTGCAGGTCAGAAGCCTGTAGCAACGGTTTCCTCAAAGTCAATCGCAGCCTTCAAGCTCAGAGAGGGCATGAAGATCGGATGCAAGGTAACTTTGAGAGGCGATAATATGTATTACTTCCTCGATAAGCTTGTTAGCCTTGCTCTTCCCCGTGTACGTGACTTCCGCGGAATCAATCCCAATTCCTTCGACGGACACGGCAACTATGCGATGGGTATCAAGGAGCAGCTTATGTTCCCTGAGATCGACTATGACAAGATCGACAAGATTCGCGGTATGGACATCATCATTGTTACTACTGCCGGAACAGACGAAGAGGCATTCGAGCTCTTGAAGCTCATGGGCATGCCTTTCCGCAAGTAATTTGGAGGAGAATAACACATGGCAAAGAAGTCAATGATTCTTAAGTCTCAGAGGACACCCAAGTTTTCCACGCAGCAGCACAACCGCTGCAAGATTTGCGGAAGACCTCATGCTTATATCAGAAAGTACGGCATCTGCCGTCTCTGCTTCCGTGATATGGCATACAAGGGAGAGATTCCGGGCGTAAGAAAGGCAAGCTGGTAACAGTTTTCTTTCTTAAGAATTAGAACTGTCCATAACTAAACAGGAGGAAGAATTATGCAGATTACAGATGCAATCGCAGATATGCTTACAAGAATCCGCAATGCCGGTACTGCAGGACACGCCACAGTTGACGTTCCCCAGTCCAACATGAAGAAGGCAATTGCTCAGATTCTCCTTGATGAAGGATATATTGAGAAGTTCGAGACACTCGAGGGCAATACTCAGGGTATCATCAGAATCACACTCAAGTATTCGGGCAGAAAGCCGGTTATCTCCGGAATCAAGAGAATCTCCAAGCCTGGTCTTCGTACATATGCGGACAAGGAGAATCTGCCCCGCGTACTCAACGGCTTGGGCGTTGCTATCATCTCAACATCTAAGGGTGTTATGACTGATAAGCAGGCTAGAAAGCTCGGCGTAGGCGGCGAAGTTTTAGCTTACATTTGGTAACTTTTAAGGAGTTCTTTTACAGGGCTCCTTTAAAGATATACATCTCTGAAAAGCCGTAGGTCTGGCGACATACCGGCCTACAGGTTAAATCTCAAGAGCAGGAGGAAAAATTTATGTCAAGAATCGGCAGAATGCCCATAGTCGTTCCCGCCGGCGTCGATGTTAAGATCGATGGTCAGCACGTAACGGTTAAGGGCGGCAAAGCAGAGCTCTCACTTGATGTACATCCCGACATCACAGTAAAGCTGGAGGATGGACAGATTCTCGTAACCCGTCCTTCCGATGATAAGAATCATCGTTCACTCCACGGCCTTACAAGAGCGCTCATTCAGAATATGGTAACCGGCGTGCACGAAGGTTTCTCTAAGACATTGGAGATCAACGGTGTAGGTTACAGAGCAACAAAGCAGGGCAACAAGGTTGTATTCAACCTCGGTTATTCTCATCCTATCGAGATGGTTGAACCCGCTGGCATCACAATCGATGTCAAAGATAACCAGGTCATCGTACAGGGCGCTGACAAGCAGCTCGTAGGCGAGACAGCAGCAAAGATCCGTTCTCTCAGAGTTCCTGATGTTTATAAGGGCAAGGGTATCAAGTATGCCGGCGAGCACCTTATCATCAAGGAAGGTAAGACCGGTGCTAAGAAGTAAGGCGCAAAGGGGGTTTATTCAACATGATTGGTAGAATTGATAAAAATGAAATTCGTAAGAGAAAGCATGTTCGTGTAAGAAAGAAGATTTCCGGAACGACAGAGTGCCCTCGTCTTTGCGTATATAGAAGCAACAGCCACATTTACGCTCAGATCATCGATGATACAAAGGGAGTTACTCTTGTAAGCGCTTCTACGCTCGACAAAGAGATCAAGGGCTCCGTATCCGTTGGCAGCAACATCGAGGCAGCTACAGCAGTAGGCAAGCTTATCGGTGAGCGCGCTATTGCCAAGGATATCAAAGAGGTAGTATTCGACCGTGGCGGATATCTCTATCACGGAAGAGTACAGGCTTTGGCAGAGGCGGCAAGAGAAGCCGGTCTCTCATTCTAATCGGGAGGAGCAAATTAGATGGCTTTAGAGTCTAAGAACATTTCAAGAGAAGAAAAGAAGGATAAGGAGTTCGAAGAGCGCGTTATCCACATCAGCCGTGTTTCCAAGACTGTTAAGGGCGGTAAGAACATGAGATTTGCTGCTCTCGTAGTTATCGGAGACAGAAAGGGTCGTGTAGGTAAGGGCATCGGTAAGTCCACCGAGGTTCCGGACGCTATCAGAAAGGGTATCGAGGAAGCAAAGAAGAATATCGTTGATATCTCTATTGTTAACGGTACTATCCCTCACGAGACAATCGGTGAATTTGCTGCAGCTCAGATCGTTATGAAGCCTGCTGCAAACGGTACCGGTGTTATCGCCGGCGGTCCGGTTCGTTCAGTATGCGAGCTCGCCGGTATCACAGATATCCGTACAAAGTCTATCGGATCCAACAATCCTAATAATATGGTCAACGCTACTATCGAGGGCCTTAAGTCCCTCAAGTCTGCTGAGGAAGTTGCAAGACTTCGCGGTAAGTCTGTTGACGAGATTAAGTAAGGAGGCCCGCTCAAATGGCTAACATCAAGATTAAGCTTGTCAAAAGCACAAATAAGGCAAGAGAGTCCGAGAAGGCTACAATCAGAGCTTTGGGCTTGAAGAAGATCGGTCAGACTGTTGAGAAGGCTGACAACGAGGCTACACGCGGCATGATCAAAAAGGCTGTTAACTATGTAGCCGTTGAAGAGAATTAATGGAGGTGCCACAGCAATGAAGCTCAATGAAATGACTTCCGCAGGCAACGTAAAAGCATATCGTAAGGGCAGAGGTCCCGGATCAGGAAACGGCAAGACTGCCGGCCGTGGTCACAAGGGTCAGAACGCACGTTCAGGCGGCGGTGTAAGACCCGGTTTCGAAGGTGGTCAGATGCCCCTTTACAGACGTCTCCCTAAGAGAGGCTTCAACAACAAGAGATTTGCTCCTGCTTACATTGAAGTAAATGTTGGAGATCTTGAGGTTTTCGATAACGGAACAGCAGTAGATGCTAAGGCACTTGCTGAAAAGGGTGTTATCACTCTTCCTAAGAACAATGACGGCATCAAGATTCTCGGCAACGGCGAGCTCACAAAGAAGCTCGATGTAACAGCTGTTAAGTTCACAGCTACAGCTAAGGAGAAGATTGAGAAGGCCGGAGGCACGGCTACGGAGGGCTAATAGGCATGAATGGTATTTTCGATACTGCAGTTAACGCTTTTCGTGTAGAGTCTATACGTAAAAGACTGCTCTATACCTTCATGATCCTGGGCATCTTCATGCTCGGAGGCCTTGTACCCGTTCCCGGTATGGATGGTGAGAAGTTTAAATCTCTCATCATGCAGTGGGGTCAGCTCGGAAGCATCATGGATCTCATTTCAGGCGGCGGCCTGTACCATGCTTCCATCCTGTCACTGGGTGTATCGCCTTACATTAACGCATCAATCATCATTCAGCTCTTAACTGTCGTTATCCCCGCTTTGGAAGATCTTTCCAAGGAAGGTGAGTCCGGCAGAAAGAAGATGGATAAGATAACAAGAATATCAGCTATCGTTTTGGCTTTCGTTCAGTCCTGCCTGTTTACATATTCAACACGTACGGCACTGAGCCCCAGCCTTCCGACCTGGCTTAATGCAGGTCTTGTTGTTCTTGCTTTCACAGCAGGTGCGGCAATCGTTGTATTCCTCGGTGAGAAGATCAACGACAAGGGTATCGGAAACGGTGTATCCCTTTTGATCTTTGCCGGTATCGCTACCCGTCTTCCTGACATGGTTAGGACGCTTTATGAGAAGTGCGTCAGCATCAGCGATTCTATCGAAAATGCTGCTTTGGGTTTTCTTGTAGGAGTTCTTGTATTTATCGCTGTAACGATCGTTTCGATCGCTATCATCGTATTCGTTCTCTTTGTTCAGAACTCAGAGAGAAGAATTCCTGTTCAGTATTCAAAGAAGGTTATCGGCAGACAGCAGCGTGGTGGTAACAGAGACTATATTCCGCTCAAGGTTAACATGTCCGGTGTTATGCCTGTTATCTTCACAATGTCACTTTTGGCTATCCCGAACATTGTTGTTACTTTGTTCTTCAACAACAGCACGAACAAGGTTGCACTTTGGCTTAAGGAAAGCTTCACCGGAAGTCCGTGGTACTATGTACTCTACTTCCTCCTTGTTATCGGATTTACATTCTTCTATACGGCGATCAATTTCCATCCCGTTGAGATTGCAAACTCCATCAACAAGAACGGCGGTATGATCAACGGTATCAGATCCGGTAAGCCTACTACTGATTTCATCAAGGCAACTGCTCACAGACTCAACTGGCTCGAAGCATTCTTCCTCGTTCTCGTCTGCATCGTACCGACTATCATCGGTGTGCTTACAGGCTTCCAGAACGTTTGGTTTGCTGGTACGTCAGTATTGATCCTTACAGGTGTTGCCAACGACCTCATTGTTCAGGTTGAAGGTGAACTTGAGATCAGAAGTCCTAAGGGATTCTTGGAAGATCTTACGATCAAGACAGGCAGAAGGTAATAATTCAACTGCTAAATGTTTATTCAAGAGGCTGTCTCATATGAGGCAGCCTCTTTTATTATGTGAATATCAGGTATACGGGATTATAATGTAGTCATGAGTAACATGCTTGATTATCTGACATGGAGAGGAGATCTTTCTCTTTCTCAGGACCCGTTTAATACGATAGATGCTCTGATTCTGTCGAGCCTTTCGTATGTTGATTTTGAGGCAGTGGTTCCTTCACTCGGGCAGGGAAAGGTTACCATTGAAGAAGCTTCCAAAAAGTTTTTCGAGATCCATTCCGAAGAGGAGCTTGCACTGGACAAGTCCTTTATAAGATTCGGTCCCTCGCTCTTAAGAGCCCTTGCGGAATCAGACAGATTCAAAGATGCTTATCTGCTTAATTACGTTAATGACACTGATATCTCAAGAGAGATCCAGTTTGCGGCAGTAGAGATAGATACATCAGACGGGGAATCCTTTATCTCATTCAGGGGAACGGACGATACCATAATCGGCTGGAAGGAAGATTTTAATCTGAGCTTCATGACCGTTCCTGCAGAAGACGAAGCTGTTTTATATCTGAAGAGCGTTATGGAAGGCCGCACCAACAGGATAAGGATCGGCGGCCACTCAAAGGGCGGACATCTTGCAGTTTATTCTGCAACAGCTTCTGATTCGGAACTCAGATCAAGGATAGACAAAATCTATAATTTCGACGGTCCGGGATTTAATCACGAGGCTATGGAATCCGAGCAGTTTAAGAATGTCCAGCCGAGGATCATTAAGGTAATACCTGAAAGTTCCATCGTCGGAAGACTTCTTGAGAATTCGACCGAACCCATGGTCGTAAAGAGTACGGAACTCGGCATCATGCAGCACGATCCGCTGTCTTGGCAGCTCGAGGGAAAGAGCTTTGCGACATGTGATTTCCCGGATAAGATAAGCAATCTTTTCGATGAGACGATGACCACATGGCTCGGTGAGATGACTTTTGAAGACCGCAAAGTGTTCGTTGATGAACTGTTCTCCGTTTTCGAGGCATCAGGATGCGAGACCCTGAGCATGCTCACAAAAGTCGGAGTAAAGGGAACAAAAGCCATGATCAACCGCATGCGCGAGATCAGAAATGATTCCGGTGCAAAGGTTAAGACACTTATGAAGATGTTCTTTGTTAACTTCAATGTTTTAAGGGAAAGCGTCGTAAAGGAAAGACTTGAGGACAGTCCTTTAAAGATAGGATTACCTGCAAATGTAGGCAAAAAGAACGGGAAGCAGTAACGCTTCCCGTTTTTCTTATATGATGTTGTCCTGTTATCAATCCTGAGGGGCGATAACCGGGAATGAAAGTGATACCTTGAACAGATCTCCGTCGATGTCGATCTTGAATGTTCCGCCCTGAAGCTCTGTAAGGCTCTGTGCTATTGAAAGGCCCAAACCGTTTCCTTCGGTATTACGTGACGAGTCGCCTCTTACAAATCTCTCGACCAGTTCGTCGGGACTGATGTTGAGCTCTGTATTTGAAGTGTTCTTGAAAGTCGTTACAGCATTTCCGTCGACCACATCAAGGGAGAGGTAAACTCTCGTTCCGGGCATAGAATACTTGCAGATATTGTTCATGAGGTTATCGTAGATCCTCATCATGCGTCTGCCGTCAGCCATTATCATGACCTTGCCGTCAGGAGCATTGGTTACAAGAGAGAGGCCGCAGCTGTCGAGCTTCTCCTTGAATTCGCCTGCTGTCTGGGTGATAAAAGTGCAGCAGTCGAGAGGAGCAGGAACGATTTCAAGATTACCGGTTGAAGCCTTGGATGCCTCAACCAGATCTTCGATAAGTCTTTTCAGTTTTTCAGACTGTCTTACTACTACTTCAGAATATTCGCTCATCTTGGGATCGGAGGGATCTGTTGTTCCCATGAGCTGCGCATAATTGATGATGGAAGTAAGAGGCGTCTTGATGTCATGAGAGACATTGGTAATGAGCTCTGTCTTCATGCGCTCGGACTTAAGCCTGTCTTCAACTGCGATGGTTACGGAATCTGAAACGGCATTAAGATTAACCGCATGCTTTTTGAAATCTCCCCAGAGTCCCTTTGTTCCTACACGGTAAGAGATATCTCCCTGTGCGATCTTATCTCCGGCATTCTTAAGCTTTCTGAGCATAAAAGCGATATACAGGATAAAAGGATAGGCAACCAGTTTTTCGAGGAACCATCCGATTACGAGCACCTCAGGCTCAGCGCCTGAACCTGCGATAATGATAAGTTCTACAAATGATACTGCCGCAAGGATTACGACCGTTCTCCATATAAGGGGGATAGCGAGGATTCCTTTAATGATGAGGTGGAAGATCTTATAGATAAGAGTGCCTTTCCAGAGTACATGAAGCTTAACTCTGGCTGCAAAACTCATGCAAAGTCCGAGCATGGCGTTGAGGAATACGAAGAAAGCAAAACCAAAGATCAATGCTTCGGCAAGCTGTCTGCCTGTAGCGCCTGATAATAAGAACAGGCTCATAGTTATAAACAGCGTAACACCGGCAAGAAGATCAAAAGGAACTTTGCCTACAGGTCCGAGAACAACTTCTTCGGTGCCGGGCCTTTTTCCCGCAACGCACATAAGAGCAATAAATGCAGCGATGCCTGCGATAAATGAGAAGAAGGCAATAGGGTAGACCGCATAGCGCATGCTTGTTACGAAGTGGATGAGCTGTCTGTCAAATGCGGAGTACTGTGATAAGAGCACAGGATCAGCATAAGCTTTGACTATGGCCTGGACCACAACATCGCCCGGTTCTGAATAACTGTCATGAGAGTGCTTGTATTCTCCGTCTTTGCTGTAGACGAGCTGCACATCGTATGTGTATAGCTTGTAGTTTTCGAATTCACCGGATTTGCCTGCGGCCTCAGCCACATCATTAAAATCATATGTGGCTGCGATCACTTTTCCGTCTTTATCCGTAACTTCGATGCTCATGTTGTTGACCTGAAAATTATCGATGCCGATAAGGTATTCAGTCTCGTCCATAACATCGTAGTAGATGTTTGATTCATCCTTAACCTGATAGAATTCCTCTTCGGTTACGTTGTAAAGGTCTTCCTGTATGCAGACCACGGCAGAACATACGCATCCGAAAGTAATTATCACCAATAGATTGATGGCAAAGAACAACAGGGAAAACTGTTTTTTCTTCTTTTCCATTAATTTCTCCCCTTCTCGATCTTATAACCCTGGCCGAAGATGACCTTTATGTATCTCGGTTCGTTCGGAGTTATCTCAATCTTTTCTCGTAAATGTCTGATATGTACCGCAACGGTGTTTTCGCCTGCTGACATTGCATCTTCGCCCCATACCTTGCGGTATATCTCTTTGGGGGAGAAGACTTTGCCCGGATATTCCATCAGGAGTTTTAAGATGTCGAACTCCGTAGGAGTGAGGTTTACGGCTTTTCCGTCAACAGTAACGGCCTTGGTGGTGTTATCAAGTTCTATACCGCCGACCTCAAGAATTTCTTTTGCAGCTGTTCCCGAGCCGAGTTTTGTGTAGCGTCTGAGCTGTGAACCGACTCTTGCTGCAACCTCCAGGGGGTTAAAGGGCTTGGTGATATAATCATCAGCCCCTATGTTAAGTCCCAATATCTTGTCCTGATCCTCTGATTTGGCCGTTAAGAGGATGATGGGCATATTGAACTTCTCCCTGATCTTTGCCATCGCTGTTATCCCGTCCATTTGCGGCATCATGATATCCATCAGTATGAGGTGTATGTCTTCCTTCTCGACAAGTTCAGTTGCTTCGACACCGTTAAAAGCTTCGAACAGTCTGTAATCCGGATTCTGCAGATAGATCTTTAAAGCGTTAACGATATCTTTTTCGTCATCACAAATGAGAATGTTATACATGTTGCCCCCCCACACTGTTTCAAGATAATGCAATTGTACGAATAATAGCCTTAATATCAAATGACCTAATTCCTTAAGATTTGATTAAGACTACGATTATATGGCAAAATAGCCCCTGGAAAAAAGACATCAGGCTAAGGATTAAATATGCTTTACATAATGAGACACGGAAAGACTGACTGGAACCTGAAGCACAAGCTGCAGGGAAAGACTGATGTTCCGTTAAATGAGATGGGAATAGAGATGGCCAAAGAAGCCTGCGAAAAGTATAAGGACGTCCATTTCGACGTCTGTTACTGCTCGCCGCTTGTAAGAGCCAGAGATACTGCAGAACTGGTGCTTAACGGCAGAGACGTTCCCATAATAATCGATGAAAGACTTTCAGAGATGGGCTTTGGTATTTACGAAGGCACTGAGGAAGTCTTCGAAAAGCCTGAATGCCCCGTAAGAGAACTGTTCTTTAATCCCGCAGGATATAAGGCTGTCGGAGGTGCCGAGAGCATAGAAGAACTTCTTGAAAGGACCGGAAGTTTCCTTGAAGAAGTCGCTTATCCGCTTGTAAATGAAGGCAAAGACGTGCTTATAGTAGGCCACGGAGCCATGAACTCCGCAATAATAGGCATTGTAAGACAAAAACCTGTTGAAAAACTTTGGGAAGAAGGCATTGAAAACTGCCGTCTGATAAAGCTCCTATAATAGGAGCGACCACCCACGAAGGGTGGCCGCAAATATGGGGATAATAGGAATAGAAAAATGTCTTTGTTGATACTTGAAGTATAGTTTATTTGTTATTGAATTTCAACGACTTAAATTGAATGTTGTATTAATGTAATTTGAAAAGAATATTAAGGATTTTATCGTTATATTAACGAATATTCCACAGTGTTTTGAATAAATAGACATTATTAAAAATCTTTGCCCGGAAAACCGCCTCTTTCATCGTTTTGAGGACCGCCCGGGAACCTGTTAGAATCGCCTCCCGGATTCATTCCTCCGGGACCGAATCCCGAACCAGAACCGTATATATAATCATTCAGGGCAACAGTTTCCGTAAAATTGCCTGCAGATACCGTATATTCACTGCCTTTGGCGAGTTCCGGACTGCTGATCAGCACTGTCTGATAGGAACAGTCGGCAACTGCACTGACGATCACATTACCGGAAGCGTCAGTTACAGTAATCTCAGTTCCTTCGGCCTGGCTGCCGGTGTTAATAAGGATCGAACCCTGCGAAGCCTGGGTGAAGTTGGTTGCCATGTCCGATGTTCCTGCCATTACGACCGTTCCGCCCGTGATTACTGAGGTTCCTGCAACATCCAAAGAACCGTTGCCGCCTCTTACAGGGCCCATTACCGTAAGCGATCCGCCGCTCATTTCAAAAGAACCGTTGGAATCGATGCCGTCGCCTTCGCTTCTTACATAGATGTTTCCGTCAGTAATGGTAATGCTGCTTATACCGTCTGACTGCATTGTGTCGCCTGCAGACGGTGAGACTGCATTGATCGCGTCATCTGAGGATGCGATTGAGATATCGCCGCCGTTTATCGTGATGTTCTGGCCTTCAAGACCTTCATAGGAACCTGTGATATTAAGTGTTCCGCTGTCTATCTGCAGGGTGGACGTTGCTGTTATGCCGTCGTCACCTGCGGCGATCGTGATATTGCCGGAAGATATATAGATATAGCCTTTGGTCTGGTCATCGTCGTTATCTGCCTGGATTCCGTCCTTGCCGCATGTGATATCAACCGTTGCATTCTGAATTGCAACAGAATCGTTTGCCTGGATGCCGTCCTTTTCGCTTTCTATGATGATAACGCCTCCTGTTACGGTGAGCTGTTGAATTTATCTCAAGACTGCCTGATCCGTTTATCGTAAGATCAGTCTTTGCAAAGATGACGGCGTCAACGCTGTTTTCATCTTTGGAAGCGAACTCTCCGGTATTTGCGAGACGGTTTGTTGTGCCGTCACCTAATGTGATATAGACGTTATCCGCATTGAGACAATAGATGGCAGCGTAATCTGAAGATGTGATATCGGCATCCTTCAGGATAAGTCTGATCTCATCGGAACTTCCGGCATCAACGACTATGCATCCGTCTTCAAGAGTTCCTGTAATGATGTACGTTCCCTTGGCCTTGATGGTTATTACCGAACCTGAGATATTCACGGAAGATGAAGAAGATTCTGCTGTTGAACCCTTAAGCGTAATGGTATCAGCTTCGTTCTCATCGTATCCGATCTCAAGGTCTTTGCCCGTGAATGCTTCTTCGGAGGTCAGTGAAGGTACTGTCTCAGTAACAGACTGTGTCTCTTCTGTTGTATTTGAAGTTTCTGTTGTTGATGTGCATGCTGAAAGCGGAATAAGCAAGAGTGTTCCTGCCGTAAGCGCTGCAAGCAGTTTGGGATTTATGTTAAAGCGTTTCATAATAGTTTTTCCTTTCGGGATTAAAGCTGATCTGCGCCCTGGGGCTGATACTCGGAGATAGAGATCTCGAGGTTGCCGTTTCTTACGCGAAGAGCGTCGAGGAATTCCTTTTCGAGGGCGAAATCACTTAATACGATCTCGTAGCTGAGCTTGAAGAGTGAACCCATGTTGCTGGTCTTAACCTGTTTGAGTTTGTAGGAATTGGTGTATTTCTTTAAGATCTCATCGAAAACGTCGGTGTAGTTGAGGTTCTCGGGAATAGTTATCTTGAGGTTCTTGCGGAGTTCTTTTTTGTTTCCCGTCGCGATGCTTGCATATATGAGTATTGCAAGACCGATAAGCAGGGTGAAAAGTACAGCGTATCCGACATAGCCCATTCCCATGATGAGTCCCATGCCCATGGCGGCGAAAAGCGCGCCGATCTCTCTTGCCGTTCCGGGTGCGGACCTGAACCTTACGAGACTGAAAGCTCCGGCGACTGCGACTCCCGCGCCGATGTTGCCGTTGACCATGAGGATCACCACTGCGACGACTGCAGGGAGGATAGCAAGTGTCATGACAAAGCTTTTGGTGTAATCGTTCTTGTAAGTATGTACCAGCGCGAGGATTCCGCCGAGTACCAGAGTTACGAGAACTAATATTATGAATACAGCTGGTGTTACTCCCGTTGTAGGTATTATCGAATTAAAAAGGTTAAGCATAGATAACGCTCCTTTCCTGATGAATATCTGTCATCAAATAATCTTTGTAGTAGGTTCCGTATTTCGAGTAAGTGATCTTCCTTATTCCGTGACTGCTCAAAAACCTTGCCATCCAGACAGGCATAGCGCCTGAGATCTTTACTTCCATAAGTGTTGTTCCTTCAGGGAGAAGGGAATCTCCCCAGATGTCGCTTCCGAGATCCAAGTCCGTATCTCTTGCGAAGATGTTCTCGTCTAATGTGAGACGGAACTCCGGATCGGTCGTGCATGTATAAGCTTCTCTTTCGTAACTGATGAACGCTTTTGCCGATATTCCTTCGTAGAAGCTGAGAAAGTAATCTATCTCGGAAGTTATCTGCGTTCTTATCGGAGTGTTTCCGCCTTCATCTATCCAGGATCCTGCTGCCGTCTTCGGAACTGCAACTCTTCTTTTATAGACAACGTCTTCAAATTTCTTCTTTATCTCGACGAAGACCATGTCTTCATCATTTGCTCTCCGGTAAGACCTGACTCTAAGTTTTTCCTTGTAGACGGGATGATCTAAGGATTCCCTTATTAGCCTGAAATTGTCAGTATCGTAATAGATGTTTCTTATAGTTGTGCGGCCGTACTGGTCAAGTGCTAGTCTGTTTTCATTCTCACGGAGAAGAGCAGCCTTCTGTGATGCATTGAGAAGGTATTTATATTCATATCTTTCGAAAACATCCTGGTAAGCCATGTTTTTAAACCTCGTTTAAGTTATCTGGCTTAATCTTAAGGTGCGAACTTAAAACCGACTTAAAAACAAAAGAGTGAAAACTGAATGAAAGACAAACGGCAACCGGGTTCATGAATAAGGTGGTATATTAAGAATAACGGCGCTGATGTCTTACAAAATATATGAGGTGTTATATGAGAATCCTTCTTGCAGAAGACGAAAAATCTTTATCTAAAGCTTTAAAGGCGATCCTTACGAAGAGCAATTATTCGGTCGACTGCGTCTTTGACGGTGAAGAGGCAGTGTCTTATGCAATGGCTTCTGAATACGATCTTGTGCTCATGGACATAATGATGCCTAAGCAGGACGGTATCTCCGCTTTAAAGGAGATCAGATCAAATGGAAATAATGTCCCCGTATTAATGCTTACCGCAAAATCCGAGATAGACGATAAAGTTGAAGGTCTTGATTCGGGAGCAAACGATTATCTTACAAAGCCTTTTGCAACCAAGGAACTTCTTGCAAGGATCAGGGTGCTCACAAGGCAGCCTGCGGTAACATCCGACAACAGTTTGAAGTTCGGCAACCTGACTTTGGACAGAGGTTCATTTGAATTGTCTTCTCCAAAAGGAAAATACAGACTTGCAGGCAAGGAATTCCAGATGATGGAAATGCTCATGATGAATCCCGGCATTCTTATCTCAACTGAGAAGTTCATGGATAAGATCTGGGGACTGGATTCCGAGTCTGATATCAGCACAGCCTGGACTTACATATCTTATCTGAGAAAGAAGCTTGCGGCACTTGAGGCCGATGTCCAGATAAAAGCCGTCAGAAATGCCGGATACACTCTGGAGGAGATCAAATGATCGGCAAGCTCAGAAGGAAGTTCATCATCATCTCCATGCTGTCGATAACGGCAGTTCTTGCAGTGCTGATCGCATTGATTAATATCTTCAACTTTAAGGAAGTCATAAGAGATGCCGATGATGTCCTTAATATCCTTACCGTAAATGAGGGAGCGTTCCCTGTTGACATGAATCCCATGCCGTTCGGAGAAGATTCCGGCGGCGGTGGAGGAGGCTTTGGAGGCTTCGGAGGGCGCGACCGCATGTCTCCCGAGATGCGTTTTGAGGCGAGGTTTTTTACCATCGCCTTTGACAAGTCAG
>CAJOJI010000036.1 GCA_905234715.1 uncultured Saccharofermentans sp. | reverse complement strand
AGAAATCTTCAGGATGCTCCATGAAGAAATCATGGGCAATGATATCGATAGGTCTGTATTTAGTACCGCTCTCAGTATTGTAAATGCCGGCACCGCTTCTGAAGTCAGGGATACCGCTCTCGGTGGATACACCTGCTCCTCCAAGGAAAACAATATTTTTGGATTCAGCGATCAGCTCTTTAAGCTGATTGATCTTGTCTTCGCGTACGCTTCCGAATCTGTCAATTCTCGTTTCCAAAACAATACCTCAATTAATGCACATCGATTATTCCGTCGCCGTCAAGATCGACACCGTCAAGATCGCCGTGATCGTGGAACATACCTGCTGCACCGAACATTTCCTTACCGGTGACACGCTTCTCGTCACGTCTCTTCTCTACCAGTGTGCTTAATGCTTTTCTGACTCTGTCAGGTGTCTTGATATTCTTGATCTCAAGTACCGGTGTGGACTTATCTGCAGTCGTAAGGATTACAGAACCAACACCGAAGATCTTCTGCCAAAGGGACTGCTTAAATGTAAGATCCAGAACTCTGTATAAAAGGATCTCTTCGGAACTGATGTTGAAGATACCCTTCTTAAGATAGAATTTGTTGTTGCTGAAACTGTAGACAGTAAATGAAATGGGCAAACCAAGATATCTCTTTTTGTCTTGCCAGAGGATTTCTTCGTTCTCGGTAAGATTCGTAAGTCTGTCAATTCTGCCCATATTCATGCTCCCTTCGGGAAGGCGACATAGTGCTCTTCACAACTTACATTATAATAAAAAACAAATTTATTGTACAAATAAATCAAAATGAAACGTAATTTTAATATTACGCAGCATCAGGTTCCTTCCGGAACAGGTCTAGCCGGATCGATTATCTGCTTATAGTCGAACAGTTCCTCATAGACCTTACGGTTCAGCGTGACGTAGCTCATCATGGCACGGTCAAGATAGAGATAATTATCTCCGTAGGTGTAATAAGGACTTGCTCCTCCGCCGAAGAAGATCCTAAATCCGTGATTCTTGAAGTACACTGCCCTGTCATCCTTACCCGGAATGTAATTGCCGTTCGGATATACGAGCATGTGAACCTCACCGAAAAGGCTTCCTATCTGTTCGAGCCACTTCTCTGTATCTTCAATGAGAACAGGCTTTTCGGTGTTTGTGCAGTCCTGAATATATGAGTATGTGCAGTTGGCAAATTTCCAGCCGTTATCTGACAATACGTTTGCGATCTCCGTTACCCTGTCTCTGTTGTACTGGATCTCTTCAGCCGTGGGATTTATCTGAGGCATGTTTGCAGCACTTAAGGCAGCGTTTCTGTCATCTACTTCATCCCGGCTTACGACATAACCGAAGCATGCTTCGTAGCCGCTTACGGAAACAATACCCTTAGCGCCGTCATAGGTGAACTCAGGATGCTTCTCAACGAATGTATCGAGAATACCGATGGCTTCAGCTGTTCTGCTGACAACGGTCTCTCCTGCCGCATTAACGTATTCGCCGCACACCTGGCTCTCGTCGTTTAAGACAAGTCTTCTGCATGTGCCGACGTTATAAGCTGAAGCGGAATACTGAAGATTTTCGATAACAACGATAAGAGGCTTTTTGCCCTTAGGAACCTTGAGGTTGCGCTCAAGAAGGAATGTAGGATCACTCATGTCGATAAGATTCTCGGGATCAACAAGAACATAATCACGCTCGTAAAGGTTTTCGAGGATCTTCTCGAACTCATAAGTCGTAAGATAAAGACCTGTATCGCCTGCATGGATCCTGCTCGAGAAAGCGATGTCCGTATCGGCGATGAGGGATCTTACGCAGATGACTTCGATCTGTCCCCTGTATTCCCTTACCTCGCTTGTATATGAAGTTGCGGTAAGAAGGTTACTCTTGATCATCTCGTCTTCCGGGAAGATAACGGCAAGATCAGAGAAGAGCTGCTCTGCAGAATAGAACTTGGATGTCTGAAGCATGTGCTCGCCTTCAGCCATCATCGGCTCATACATCAAAGCCTTTATAGTCGTGACTCTCTTGTCGCAGTAATCACCGACAAAGCCGTCGTAGTTCTGGTCCACCTGTGTGTATTTCTTAACTGCCGAAATATAATCGCCTTCATTAAAAGCGCTCTCCGCAGTCTGAACGTCACCTGTCGCAGTCTCGATAAAATCGAGCTCACGGAGCAAAGGATTTGCGGTCGCAGCGAAGTTACCTATAGGTGATAACTGCTCGAAAAAGTACATTACTACAGGCTTTTCGATATTACCGAGAAGGAAGTCTTCACAGATGCCGTACATTCTCTCTGAAACGACAGAACTCGTAAGTTCCTTCATGGAATTTAAGAAGTTGATGTCGCTTGCGGTAAGAACGTATCTGCTCGCGATAATACGGTCGCACAAAGAGTCGACGCGTTCCCTTACGATATTTTCCATGTCGGTAAGCATCTGGATCTTTACGGCATTATTTTCCTGGTTCTCGGGAGATGCCTTTAAGACCTCGTCCTGAATGCCTCTGTAGATCTCAAGAGCTTCATCGTAACGGCCTTCATCTATCGCAGCCTCAAAACTCGGAACGGTATCTATCTCATATGCGTTTTTTCTTCCGACAAAGAACGTCGTAATGCCCAGAATGATGAGCATGACTGAGCAAACGACAGCTGCGGCATAGTAGTTTTTGCCGCCCTTTCGTTCGTCATCCCCGACGTGATACTCGGAAGAAAATACCGTCACTTCAGATCATCAAAGCTAACCTGCTTTGCCTCCAATGAGTTTTCTCTAATGTAGTAACCGATTGCCGGAACCTTGCGGATCCTGTAGTACTCGGGATCCTGTACCTCAACTTCGGCAAGACGTGCAAGAGTCTTTAAGACAGAACCCTTCTTCGATACAAGAAGCTGAACACCCTGTGTTGTTCTTGTGGTCTTAAGAGGGATCAGTGATGCCTTGAATACGGCAGCCTTGTCGAGACTGTTCGTAACGATGAGATCGGGATCCTCGTCTTCTGCAAGGAGCATGAAACCAATGGCTTTGCTTCCGTCAAAATATGCATTTACGAGTTTCTTTCTATTCTGCTTTGTCTCATATGAAGCGATGGGGAATCTAGCTGCCTTACCGTTCTCGAAGGCAATGAAAAGAATACCCTTGTAATCCGTAGTGGATATCATGAACATCGGCTTCTCGCCGTCTTCCATACCGAGTTCGCTGTTCAGGTAGTGACCCAGATCGCCCGGCTTTGTATCCGAGAAATCATAAACGTGAGTCTTATAAAGATTGCACTTATCGGTAAAGATCAGGAGATCGGACTTGTTCTCACACTCAAAGCCCATGAAGATCTCATCGTCGTCCTTGGTCTTGAGTTCGCCGGCATTCTGAAGCGACTTCATGGTGTGCTTCTTAAGATAACCGTGGCGTGTAAGCATGAGGTGTAGTCTGTAATCAGGAATAACTGCAGTCTCTTCGAAAGTCTCTGTCTCTTCCATTCCGACGAGCTCTGACTTTCTGGGCTGGCCGTATTTCTCGGCAACTTCTCTCAATGTCTTAGCGATAAGGTTGTTGATCCTTCTGGGGCTTCCCAAAAGATCTTCTGTATCAGCGATGTCAGCCTTGAGCTTATCCCTGTCTGAAATCCTGTTCAAGATATACTGCTTATTGATGTTACGGAGCTTGATCTCGGCAACGTATTCAGCCTGCTCTTCATCAATGCCGAATCCCTTCATGAGGTTAGGGATAACATCAGCTTCGAGCTCAGTCTCTCTTATGATCTTGATAGCCTTGTCGATGTCGAGGAGGATAACTGCAAGACCGTCCAACAGGTGCAGTTTCTTCTTCATCTTATCGAGGTTGAATGAAAGCTCACGGCAGACGCATGTTCTTCTCCACTTGAGCCATTCATCAAGGATCTGCGCAATACCCATTACTCTCGGCGAACCGTCGATAAGGATGTTGAAATTGCATGAGAAAGTATCTTCAAGCTTCGTGAATCTGAAGAGTTTGGTCATGAGCTGCTCATGATCTGTTCCTCTCTTGCAGTCGATGGTGATCTTGAGACCGTCAAGGTCTGTCTCGTCACGGATGTCTGCGATCTCACTTGCCTTCTTGCTCTTAACGAGATCAGCAATGTTGTCGATGATGGCCTCAACGCTTGTGGAATAAGGGATCTCAGTGATCTCGATAAGGTTCTTTGCCTTATCAACGTGATACTTTGCTCTTACGGAAAATGTTCCCTTACCGGAATCGTAGATAGCCTTCATCTGCTCTTTGTTGTAGAGGATCTTTCCGCCGCCCGAAAAGTCAGGTGCCGGCATGATCTCCAGAAGATCGGTATTGGGATCTCTCATATATGCTTCAGTTGCAGCGCAAACTTCAGCGAGATTGAATGAGCAGATATTGGATGCCATACCTACGGCGATACCCTGGTTCGCATTTACAAGAACTGCAGGGAAAGTTGTAGGAAGAAGCGAAGGTTCCTTAAGAGTGCCGTCGTAGTTGTCGATCATGTCGACTGCATCTCTGTCGATACCCTTGAAGATCTCTTCGCAGATCTTCTCAAGTCTTACCTCTGTATAACGCGGTGCAGCGCACTGCATGTCTCTTGAATACTGCTTACCGAAGTTACCCTTTGAATCGACGAAAGGATGAAGCAAAGAACCGTTGCCTCTTGTAAGTCTTACCATCGTGTCGTAGATGGCCTGGTCACCGTGAGGATTGAGCTTCATGGTCTGACCTACAACGTTTGCAGACTTGGTCCTGTTGCCGCCCAAAAGGCCCATCTTGTACATCGTGTAGAGGAGCTTTCTGTGCGAAGGCTTAAAGCCGTCGATCTCGGGAATAGCACGTGATACGATGACGCTCATCGCATACGGCATATAATTGATCTCGAGCATCTCTGTGATCGGCTGGTCTATAGCCGGCATATCCTTGGCATTGCTGTCTGTAAGCTTTGCCTTAAGTGAATCGGAATTGATGTCTTCTTTTTTCTTACGTGCCATTTATATCACCCTAAATCAAGCATATCGAGGTACTTCTTTCCGTCCATCTCGATATGGAGTTTTCTTCCAGCGAGATTGTCTCCGAGCAGGAGATCGAAGATCTCGGCAGTCTTCATTGCATCTTCGGGACAAGCCTTGATAAGTCTTCTGGACTTAGGATTCATGGTTGTCTTCCACATCATCTCAGGCTCGTTCTCACCCAAACCTTTTGATCTCTGGATCGTGCAGAGCTTGGGATCGACTTTGGAAAGGATCTCTGCCTTTTCCTTCTCGTTAAATGCGAAGAAAGTTTCTTCCTGCGCATTCTTTCCCTTAGGTCTGTATGTGATCTCAAACAACGGTGATTCGGCTACATAGACATAACCCTTCTCGATGAGAGTAGGCGTAAGTCTGTAGAGCATAGCAAGGATAAGTGTTCTGATCTGGAATCCGTCTACGTCGGCATCGGTACAGATTATGATCTTGTTCCATCTCAGGTCATCAAGATTGAAAGCGCTCATATCCTTAGTGTGCTTGTTCTTTATCTCTACACCGCATCCCAAAACCTTAAGAAGATCTGTGATGATCTCGCTCTTGAAGATCGTTGCGTAATCAGCCTTGAGGCAGTTTAAGATCTTACCTCTTACAGGCATTACGGCCTGGAATTCGGCATCACGGCCGAGCTTAACGGAACCCAAAGCCGAGTCACCCTCTACAATATAAAGCTCGCGCTTTGCAACATCTTTTGTTCTGCAGTCGACAAACTTCTTGATACGGTTGTTGATGTCGACCTTGCCCATGAGGGTCTTTTTGATGTTGACCTTGGTCTTCTCGGCATTCTCACGTGCTCGCTTATTGATAAGGATCTGTTCGATCGTCTTTGCCGCAAAGTCCTTATTCTCGATAAACCAGATCTCAAGATTATCCCTGATGAGCTGAGTCATGAAGTCCTGGATAAACTTATTGTTGATGGCTTTCTTGGTCTGGTTCTCATATGAAGTCTGTGTTGAGAAAGTATTGGTAACAAGGATAAGGGAATCAGCTATATCCTGGAAGATGATCCTGGATTCGTTTGCCTTATACTTGTCGCGCTGCTTGATCTGCTTGTCGATCTCTGCAACGAAAGCATTTCTTACGGCCTTATCAGGAGATCCGCCGTGCTCAAGGAAACTGGAGTTGTGGAAGTATTCCAGAGCATTGACTTCGTTATTGAAGCAGAAAGCAACCTCTGCCCTAACCTTATACTCTTCACGGTCTTCCTTATCTCGGCCCTTGCCTTCGCCGGAGAATGTGTATGTCTCGGTAAAGCCCTTCATGCCGTTGAGCTCATCAACATATCCCTTGATTCCTTCGGGATAGATGAATGAGTACTCTTCACCTGTCTCGGCATCCTTAAGGATAAACTCGATTCCGCTGTTGATAACGGACTGGCGCTTGATGATCTCCTTGAATGTATCAAGAGGGATCAGGATCTCCGTGAAAACCTCTGTATCGGGCTTCCAGCGCTGGATAGTACCTGTCCTGTTAAATCTGTAAGGAGACTGGATGAGCTCAGTTACAGGCTCACCCTTCTTAAATGACATCTCATACTTTGTATGGTCTCTGAAAACGGTTACTTCGAAAAACTCTGAAGCATACTGTGTGGCGCATGCACCAAGTCCGTTAAGACCTAATGAGAACTCATAATCACCTGATGAGTTATTGTTGTACTTACCGCCCGCATAAAGCTCGCAGTAAACGAGTTCCCAGTTGTATCTTCCCTCTTTGGCATTGTAATCCATGGGGATACCGCGGCCGAAGTCTTCTACTTCGATGGAGCCGTCGGCATATCTTGTGATAATGATCTTGTCGCCGTGGCCTTCCCTGGCCTCGTCGATGGAGTTCGACAGGATCTCGAAAAAGGAATGAATGCATCCTTCAAGATTGTCAGAACCGAAAATAACAGCCGGACGGAGTCTTACTCTGTCCGCACCCTTGAGCATCGAAATACTCTCGTTGCCGTAATCTTTCTTACCCGGCATAACTAACCAAACTCCTTAAAATAAATAATATATATGTATTTGACCTTTCGATTATAACACAAAGATTTCCATATCCTTCAAGCCCGGCCCACGCAAAAAACAAGGTTGTCCCAAAAACGGACAACCTTGTCAAAATAGTTTAATTTTTCGAGGATCAGATATCCGGAATCTCCTCAGGATTGCACTGATTAAGCTCCAATCCATAAGGACCCATGTATCTGTAAACAACGCTGACCTTAAATGCCAGATTGTTGGACTGAGGTCCGACGGTAATCTGGAACTGGTTGCTCTGCATTTTGTTGATCCTGGTACCCGGTTTTGCACCCATGCCGATAACATGATTGCCCGTGCTGAGCATGATCCTCAAGGATTCACGGTTGCCGATATCTCCATAGTAAACACCGTCAATAAAGACAGCTACAGGAGTGATCGATAAAGCAGGATGAGCATTTCCCATCCTGTAAAGAAGGAGCTGGCCGCCGTATGCGTAAGCCTTTCCGCATGTACCGCAAGGGAAAGCAGCTGTCTCATCACGCTTGAGCGTCTCACTGACAGAATGACAGTCAGGACAAACGATCCTGTATTTTCTGCCGAACGGAATAATGATATTCGTGCCGTCAGTCATCGGCGGAGCATAAGGCATCATTTCACGCTGAGGTGCCGGCTGCTGAGGCTGAGCCTGAGCCACTGTCTGCTGATTGACCGTTACGGGAGCAACACCGCCTGCATCCGGTGCAGGACCGGGCGCCGGAGCTGTTCCTGCTGCAGGTGCCTGAGGAGCTGCATCAACCGGTGTTCCGCAGATCATGCAGAATCTGTTGCCGTCAACAATGGGATTTCCACACTTAACACAATTCATAAATCTACCCCCCTGTAAATTTGTTATACAATTGGATTATATCAGAAATAATTAACAGTTTGTGTTAAGAGCTTTATTTATTTGAGACTTGTTTGGGTCTTACACCATACGGAACAATAATCATATAAAAACCAAAAGCGCTCCGATTACTCGAAGCGCTTTATGATGGTGAGCCATGGGGGACTCGAACCTCCGGCCCACAGCTTAGAAGGCTGTTGCTCTATCCAGCTGAGCTAATGACCCTGGAGCGAGTGATGGGAATCGAACCCACGTGGTCAGCTTGGAAGGCTGAAGTTCTACCATTGAACTACACTCGCATATGGCACTTTTGATTAAGTGCCTATGTATATTACACTAAGGTTAAAAAATAATCAACTGAGAATTTTAGTTAGGCATCGTACCTGTCAGATAAGTCTCAGAAACATAGAAACCGTCCTGAGTCTTGTACCATCCGCCGCTTGCCTTTGCAACTACAGTAATGGACTGACCTCTGGTAAGAGTACCAACCTTCTCATAGCCCGTGCCGGGTCCCTTTCTTACATTGAGGAACTCACCCTTGCTAACATTGGCATAGTAAGTAGCGGGTGACTCAAGCTGTGTCTCTGTCCATGTGATCTCTTCGGTATTTGTAAGCGGACCTGAATATTCAGGAAGCGTTGTTGTCGGAACAGTAGTTGTTGTGGTGGTGGTCTGCTCAGAAGATTCGAGAGTTGACTCCGTCGGCTTAGTCTTCTTGCAGGCAGCAATACCAAAAGCCATAACGGTAACCATCATTCCTGCAATAAGCGCGGTCGTAAATCTCTTTCTATTCACAATTATCACCTCCGCATAATCGTATAACATATTATTACACACTTTACAAATAAATATATGGAAATTTTGTTACAAGTTAAGACAAATTTATTTTCAGGGCTTTACATGTCATCTTCGAGCATGTAAAACGCTTCGTGATTCCTGTATTTGCCGTTTATGTGCATATACGAGATCCTTATTCCCTCGTGATGGAAACCGAGACGTCTGACCAGATTTAACGACGGCGTGTTGTCAGGCACAATAAACGCTTCAATCCTGTGTATCTTATATTCGTCGAAAACAAAAGCCATCGCACTTCTTAAGGCCTCTGTCATGTATCCTTTCCCGGTGTGATCCTTGTCCAAATGGTATCCGCAGGCACAGGACATCATTCCGCCGTAGGCAAAATTGAAAAACGAAACACGGCCGATGATCTTATTGTCACCCTTTTGAGTTATCCAAAAAGGGACAAGCGTTCCGTCAAGAAAAGAATTGCAGTCGTATGCAAGATACTTTTTCTGCGTTGAAACCGTAAAGTATTCGTCGGTATGAGTCTGTGAATACTGCTTGTGAAAGTCCCTGTTGTTAATGAGATATTCAGTAACTCTCGGAGCTTCACTCTTACGCAGAACAGCAAGTCTCAGGTTGTCGGTATCCAAAGCGAGCATCTCGCATCTCGCTCTGTCAGTAGCTACACTGTAACCCGGCCTGGACATCAGCACATCAGTAACCTGTTATTCGTCGTCGTCGCTGTCGCCGTCATCGCCGTCATCGTCGTCATCAGAAGGCTCTTCGGTAGGTTCCGTCTCTTCTGTTACGACAGGTTCTTTCAAAAGCTGCTCTCTTGCATAAAGACCTGCACTCGAAAGCAGTCCGTCAGGCCAGTGGCCGCCGAATTTCTGTGCGTCAGTATAGTTATCGGCATTTAAGAGCAAAGCGTTGGCTGCATTATCGATGTCGCTTCCGATAGCAAAACAGCACCAGGAGATTCCCTTCTCATCAAGGAATTCAGCCCACTTGTCGCTTTCCTTAGTGAAGATTCCGCCCTTAAGATCGTCAGTGCAGAAACACCACTCGGTAATGAAAACGCATGTGTCGTTTTCGATAACTTCAGTGATCTTATCTCTCATCTCCTGCTTGTTTGAACCGGAGAAAACACGGCATCCGTATACGATATTCTCAAACTCAAGCTTGGATTCTGAAATAGCACCTATATCAAGTCCGTTATCAGGAACACCGACAATGATGATGCTGTCGGGATTATTCTCTCTTATGGCATTGATAACTTCGGTTGCCAAAGGCTTGATCGTATCTTCCCACTCGTTTACCTCTTCATCGGAATCCTCATCAGGCTCCTCATAAAAAAGCGGGTAGTTGTTGTACTCATAAATGAGGTTTTCAGAATCCGAATAGATTACTGAAAGTCTCTGGAAGAAATCGATAGCAGCATCCTTGTTTTCTTCTGCGTCATCGTAGTATGCAATGTTCCAGTCAACGATAACGTAGATGCCCTGTTCAATGCACATGTCGCAGATTTTGCAGACCATGTCGAAATACTTGTCAGGATCCTTCAGATATCCTTCGATATCCTTATCGCCGGTAAGCGCGATCCTGAGGACATCACATCCCCAGTCTTCTGCAAGTGTCTTAACTGTTTCTTCAGTAAAAAAGCCTTCGCAGTTCTGAATGCCGAAAGTGCTCATTCCCTTAAGAACAACGGTCTCGCCTTCACTGTTGACGATCCTGTTTCCGTCGACTCTCAATTTTCCTGTATTCTCAACAATTTTGTCAGTGATTACAGCTGTGCTTGATGGCTCAGTTGCTTCAGGCGGAAGCGTCTCTTCTGTTTCTGTAGGAACAGTCGTTTCCGTAGGTTCTGTTTCTGTTGTTATTGACGGCAGTGTTTCAGGTCCGAGATTTGTCGTGCAGGAACAAAGCAAAATAACCCCTGCAAGCCCTAAAACAGCCACTCCGCACAAAATTCTATTCATCTCAAATATCCTCACAAAATCAATCAAAAACCATAAAAAATCACGTAATTTTTAAAATGTTTGACTGTATAATCAAAAGTATTATAGAGCATACTATTCAAAAAACTAACAGCACTTGAGAATATTTTGGTCAGAGTGATGTT
The DNA here is from genome assembly GCA_905234715.1 of uncultured Saccharofermentans sp. Classification (GTDB taxonomy): domain Bacteria; phylum Bacillota; class Clostridia; order Saccharofermentanales; family Saccharofermentanaceae; genus Saccharofermentans. The sequence continues at coordinate 10,266 of CAJOJI010000036.1, read as the reverse complement.
TTTTTGACAGATTTACTCTATAATATTGGTAAGTATTAACGATATTGGGAGTCGTAGGGTTATGGGACGTACTGACGCTTTAAAAGAAAAGATCCTCAAACTCGGTTCGAAGCAGAAGCTTGGTGCTTTGCTCAAGTATGCTGACAATGCTGAAGATGACGTCCGTATGACTGTAGCAATGGCTATGGGCATGATCCCGAATTACGAGTCAGGAATGGCTCTTATCCCCCTTCTCCGTGATTCTTCTCCGATGGTCAGAGCTGCTGCCGCTACTGCTGCTGCAGATATTCACGCAAAGCATTGCAAAGAATATGTAAAGAAGCTCGCTTTCGCTGATTCCGATCCTAACGTAAGACAGGTCGCAAAAGCAGCTTTCGATAAGCTTAAGGACAGCGTAGTCTGATTCCGGTTTTTACAAAACAAATTAAAAAGGCACTTCACAATGAAGTGCCTTCTTTTTTGTCTGCGAAATATCTATTATTCCTCGATCGGAACGATGTGTTCTGCATCCTTGAAGATATGCTTTTCGGGGATAACGCCTCTTACTCTTGAAAGAGGATATACTCTTGAGCCTCTGCCGATAACAGTACCGGGATTAAGTACGCTCTGGCAGCCTACTTCAACGTTGTCTCCTACGATAGCTGCAAACTTCTTAAGGCCTGTCTCGATAACCTCGTCACCTCTCTTAACGCATACGAGAGTCTTGTCAGACTTAACGTTTGAAGTAATTGCGCCTGCACCGAGATGTGACTTGAATCCGAGGATGGAATCGCCTACATAGTTATAGTGGGGAACCTGAACGTTGTCGCTGATGATTACGTTCTTAAGCTCTGTGGAGTTACCGATAACGCATTTGCTGCCGATAAGAGCGCTGCCTCTGATGAAAGCGCACTGACGGACTTCAGTCTCAGGTCCGATGATGCAGGGACCTGCAATATATGCAGAATCGAAAACCTTTGCACTCTTCGCGATCCAGATGCCTTCACCCTTGTTCTCATATACTTCAGGATCAAGTGTGGGGCCTAAAGCGAGGATGAATTCCTTGATGAGCGGGAGTGCTTCCCATGGATACTTCTTGTCTTCCAGGATCGGAGCTGCAAGTGTGTGTGTCAAATCGATAAGATCTTTTGTTTCTAACATAAATTTATCCTTTCTGTCCTTCTGATCATAGACAATAGAATCCGTTAATTAGATGAGTATACCGTTACCGATATAGTTTCAGGCAGCTGGCGCTCTACACGGAAATAGATATTTCCGTCAGCACTCGATACAGTGATCGGAAGTTCAACAACACCGACGTCACCTTCGGAGATCTCGGAGTAGTCGATCGAGACAACGATATCATCAGCCGTCAGCTTATTGATCGTTGTTGCTCGTCCTACGATCTCAAGATCAACAGACTTGATCGGATAGGATACTTCTGCATTATCAGGAAGATTCTGATACTGGCTGATGGGAACGGTAATGGTTCTTGTAACAACAGGGTTGTTTACTACCTGAATGTACATCCACAGGAAGAGCGACATGAACAGCGAAAGAACAAGGAATATGATCTTTGTAGGTGTTCCGACTCTCTTTGAATTGGATGTCTGGTCAGCATCTTTTGTCCTGATAACGATCGGGACAGCAGTCTCGCCTGCAACTTCGACCTGTGTTGTAGGAACGGTATTCTCAACAGCAGCAGATGCAACAGCTGCTTTGGTATTGGCTGCCTTGCTGACATCCTCCTGGCTTAAGAGTTCATTATCCTGAGCAGTCTTTTTGCCGCGGAATTTGTCGAGGATCTTATCAAAGATCGTCTTCTGCTCTCCGCCGTACTCCTTAAGTCCGAGAAGATAGGAGAGGTTTGCTTCAAGCTCTCTTGTTGATCTCATCTCGAAAAGTCTGCCGTTTACGGCGATGGAGGTCTTACCTCTTTCCTCGGATACGACTACTGCAACGGTATCACCCATTTCGCTGGCACCGACTGCGGCTCTGTGACGTGTTCCGGAACGCTCAAGAGAATGCATTGTGACTGAAAGCGGGACATGGCATCTTGCAGCAATGATCCTGCCGTCTCTGATGAGAAGGCCGCCGTCATGCATCGGTGAACCCTTGTAGAAAATGCTCTGCAGTACGGAATTGGTAACTTCGGAATCGAATGTAACGACATTCTCCTGTGAAAGGAGCTCATCGAGTCTTGTACGTCTTTCAATGAGGATCAGAGCGCCGGTATAAGTTCTGGACATCTCTTTGCATGCTGCGCTGATCTCTTTGATGAAGTTATTAAGCTCATCCTTCGTCATGATGGACTCGCTGTGCCTGAAAGGATTTGCCGCGTTGGAAGTACGGAGTCCCACCGTTTCGAGAGCTCTTCTGAGCTCAGGCTGGAAGAGAACTACGAACAGGATCGCAACGATATAAAGCAATCTGTTAAACAGGAATCCGACCATGTCGAGTCCGACGATTCCGCAGAATGCTACGAATATGAGGATTAAAACGATACCCTTGATAAGCTGCCATGCTCTTGTCTGTCTGATGAACATGAGGAGCGTGTAGAAAAGGAACGTTACGAGCGCAATATCGATCGCATAACGGATGAAGTCCCAAATGCTGCCAAAAAAGAGCGTGCCTTTATCAAGGCTGTTAAAAAGCTCGCCCAAAAATTCGAATATCTGGCTGATGATTGATGTGTTGGACATCTACCGGTCCTTCTTCCCTAACGCTTATCTTATTTAGTATAACATAAGGGACAAAAATCAATGTCGGTAAATTTGAAAGACTCTAACTTAAGTTGAAGATGTCTCCGTCGTAAATGTCTGTCTTGTCTGTTCAGCCCTGAAGGCATCGTATTCGGCAGGCGTCATACCCTTATCCGAACCCTTGAGAAGAGCTTCGCAGATGATAAAGGCAACACAGTTGATCCTTATCTGGAGCCTGTCGCCGCTGCAGTCGATCTCGCCGTCTCCGTTACGGTCATAATCATCTTCAACAAGAACAGAATCAAGGAAAGCCGTTGAGTCAGCAGGAGTGTTTCTTATGTTTCCGCCGTAGTCCTGAAGGCTCAGGTTCTTGGTCTCTTTCATCTGGTCAAAATAATTGAAGTTGTATTCGTAACTCTCGAAATATACGACAGGGATCATTCGGTCATCAAAGACCTTAAAATCCGAAGCGTTTTTCGGCATCTCCTTAAAGATATCGGGATTGCCGTCATCGTCGATATCGACCTTGATACCTGACTCGTTGTAATAGAGATCAAATCCGTAATTGGTATAAAGAGTATTTGCAAAGCATACGTCGTAAGCCTGATAGAGCTTTCTTCTCATCTCGTATTTTCTAGTTGAGATAAGAGACTTGTAACCGGCTGAAGCATATACCTTGTCGCCTGCATAAAGGCTGTCGACATCATACATTACGTCGATGCTGTGCTGTTCCTCATATGAAAGGGACTGATAGAAAGCTTCAGCACCGCTGAAGTTATCAGTGCCTGCGCCGAAGAATACGAACCAGACGTCAAAACCGACATTGGTGTACTCCTTGAAAGCCTTGAGAGCCGTCAGGACACATGCCGTACCGGAAGCATTGTCTGAGATACCGTCATATTTGAATTCAGGCTCAGACTCTTCTTCCCAATCCTCATCTTCATCGTAATCTTCGTCTTCGTCGTAATCCTCATCGTCTTCATCTTCATCGTAGTCTTCGTCATCATCTCTATATTCAGATGAAAGAGAAGAATCGTAATGAGCGCCGATGATGGCAACTCTGTGCTCAAGCGCAAAAGAGCCGTCATCCTGGGCACAGTAGAAACCCGTGCCTTCGATCCTGACTATATAATTTGCAGATGTTCCGCCGGAGCCCTGAAAAGTCTGGACTTCAGGAGTAAATCCTAATTCCTTGATCTTCTCCTCGATATATGCGCCGGTCTGGGTCTCTCCTGCAGAGTAAGCGCGTCTGTCGGGGAATTTTGTAGCTATCTCCCTTGCAATGTCAGAACCGTACGAACCGTAATCAGCCGGCTTTTCATTACCCTTGTTCTTATTCTTGCAAGAAGTCAGAAGCAGCGGCTGTGCCAAAAGAGTGACACAGGTTGCTGCGGTTACTATCTTTTTGATCAAATCACTTTTCATAACCTGCGTATTATACCCTAAACTTCCTCATCTTTTGAGGCAATCGGAGAAGAGACTGCCGTAATCTTCTTCAGTCTGTCCTCTAAGATCTTCAAAGCTTCTTCCGTTGAAGGATTCTTTATTGCCCAGCTTCCCTTGCCGTCTTTTTCCTCGTAACAGACCAGAGCCCTGTCAGAAGCAGAACCTTTGCGGTATGTATCCTTAAGGGAATTCATTATCGCATTAAAGCTAACGCCCTTAAGTTCTGTGGGAAGATTGAGCTTTAAGTAAATTGCTTTAATTGCCGTCCTTGCCTTATCGGGCACGGTCGCGAAAAGGCTGAGCGCAAGCGCCTCACCCTCCGAGTAGTTCATGAACCTGAAATAGCCCTCAACAGCCTCCGAAAGTTCGCTTCCGAGAGAAAGCAGAACCGGATTCTTCCTGTCGATCGCTGCCCTTGCGGCATATACACGGTTAAGGAAAACCCTGATGTCAGAAAGGTTTGTATCGGACAGCTCGATAAGATCGGTCAAAAGGCCGAAATCTGCCAGGAGTGCATACCTGATTATCTGAGCATATCCGTTGGGAACATACTTCTTCGGCACCGTTGAAAGATACTTGGGATCAATAAAGACTGCCGTCTGTGAAATATCAATCGCTGCCGTATTCTTGCGGCTTCCCGAATTAAGATAAGCCTTATCCGAGCAGCATGTCTCGGACATAGCCGAAAGAGTTGTCGGAACTGCGATAAAACGTGACTTTCCCGTATAAAGAGATGAAGCAAAAGCCGCGATGTCGATTACCGCTCCGCCTCCGAAAGCAATGATCCAGTCGTTGCTGTTAAGGCCGAAGTCGGTAAGTTCTTTGATTACGTTATTGACCTGTGAAAGATTCTTGTTCTGTTCGCCCTCTTCTATCGTGATAAGACAGGTCTTAACATTCCTTACGACGAACTGCTTCTCAAAAGCATTGTAATAGTAACCGCTTACCTGTCTGTCGGATATTATCGCAACCTTGATCTCCTCTTCAGAGAGATCTTTATTGTTGTATTGCTCAAGGATAAATCCGGCTACGAACTCTTCTGCGATGCCGCTTCCGGTAAAGCAGTCGTAGCTGCGGTTGCAATCAAGTCTGTCCAAGCTTTTAAGGCTCCTTTCGCTTGCAAAGTCAATTTGTATATTAACACAAAAGTGATAAAATAGACGCTCAGGTAAATTATTTAATAGAGGTTATGTATGAAAATAAGAACGAGATTCGCACCCAGCCCCACGGGATTTATGCATGTCGGAAATCTCCGCACGGCACTTTATGAATACCTTACGGCAAAACATGAAAACGGCACTTTTGTCCTCAGGATCGAGGATACCGACCGTGAACGTTATGTTGAGGGAGCAACTCAAGTTATATATGACACAATGAAGCTCGCAGGACTTGAGCACGACGAAGGTCCCGATATCGGCGGCGAATTCGGCCCCTATGTCCAGAGCGAGAGACTTTCAATGTATAAGCCTTATGCCGAAAAGCTCGTTGAGGAAGGCAAGGCTTACAGATGCTTCTGCACCAAAGAGCGTCTCGAGGCACTCAAGGAGAATGCTCCCGAAGGCACAGGTTACGACCGTCACTGCAGAGACCTCTCCGCAGAAGAGATCCAGAAGAACCTTGATGCAGGCATGCCCTATGTCATCAGACAGAAGATGCCTCTTACAGGTTCCACTTCCTACCATGACCTCGTATACGGCGACATCACATTCCCCAACGAGGATCTCGACGATCAGGTGCTTATCAAGACAGACGGATTCCCCACATATAACTTTGCAAACGTTATCGATGACCACACAATGGGAATCACACACGTTGTAAGAGGCAGCGAGTACCTCCTCTACGATGCATTCGGTTGGGAAATTCCCACATACATTCACCTGCCGCTCATCATGGGCAAGTCTGTTGACGAGGAAGGCAACGAGGTTATCTCCAAGCTCTCAAAGCGTCACGGCTCAACAGGTTTCATGGACCTCATCAACGAGGGCTATCTCCCCGAGGCCATCATCAACTACATCGCACTTCTCGGCTGGGCACCAAAGGATACAAGAGAGATCTTCTCCCTGCCCGAGCTCATCGAAGCATTCGACATCAACGGCATTTCCAAGTCACCTGCAGTCTTCGACTACGATAAGCTCTCATGGGTCAACCAGGAACACATCAAGGCAATGTCCGATGAGGAATTCCTTGAGCACGCAAAGCCTTACTACGATGAGGCAGGCGTTGATCCTTCCTGCTATGCTCTCCTTGCAGAGCTCTTAAAGCCCAGGATCGCAAAGTTCACCGAGATCACCGAGAAGCTTTCTTTCATCAAGCAATACGGCGACTTCGAGCTTGAACTCTTTGAACACAAGAAGAGCAAATCCACACTGGAATCTTCCAAGCAAATGCTCGAGCAAGCTATTCCGGTTCTCGCCCAAGTCCAATGGGACAGAGATTCGATCACAGAGGCCATGAAAGAACTGGCTGAGAAGCTTGAAGTTAAGAACTCAGTTGTTATGTGGCCTGTCAGGATCGCTGCTGCAGGCGTTGCAGTAACCCCCGGCGGATGTGCTGAGGTCATGATCCTTCTGGGAAGAGAAGAATCCCTTCGCAGAATAAATTACGCTTATTCGAGACTTTAATTTTCGGGAGATAAACAAAATGGCTGACAGTAAGAATTTTATTGAGCAGATTATAGATGAGGAACTCAAAGAAGGCGGTCGTGTATACGGCAAGAAGATCCACACAAGATTCCCGCCTGAACCGAACGGCTACCTTCACATAGGTCACGCAAAGGCACTGGAGATCGACTTCGGTACCGCTGAAGAATACAACGGTCTCTGCAACCTCAGAATGGACGACACAAACCCCACCAAAGAGGATGAGGAATTCGTTGAGGCTATCAAGGAAGACATCCACTGGTTGGGTCACGACTGGGATGACAGATTCTTCTATGCATCCGAATACTTCGAAAAGATGTATGAATTCGCAATCGAGCTCATCAACAAGGGGCTCGCTTACGTATGTGAACTCACACCCGATCAGATGCGCGACATGAGAGGCGACACAAAGACTCCCGCCGTCTCCCCTTACCGCGACAGACCTATCGAAGAGAGCCTTGATCTCTTTAAGAGAATGAGAGCCGGTGAATTCGAAGACGGCAAGATGACTCTCCGTGCGAAGATCGACCTCGCATCAGGCAACTTCAACATGAGAGACCCTGTCATCTACAGAATCAATCACCTGCCCCACCACAGAACAGGAACAGAGTGGTGCATCTACCCCATGTACGACTTCGCTCATCCTATCGAAGACGCACTTGAAGGAATCACGCACTCCCTCTGCTCACTCGAGTTCGAGTCACACAGACCTCTTTACGACTGGGTTGTAAACAACATCTCCGTTGAGACAAAGCCCCGTCAGATCGAGTTCGCACGTCTCGGAATCACTCACACAGTACTTTCCAAGAGAAAGCTCCGTGCCATGATCGAAGCCGGTATCGTTACAGGCTGGGACGACCCCAGAATGCCTACACTCTGCGGTCTCAGAAGACGCGGCTACACACCTGCTTCCATCCATAACTTCAGCGCAAGAAACGGCGTCGCAAAGGTTAACTCCGTTGTAGACTTCGCATTCCTTGAATACTGTTTGAGAGAAGATCTCAACGATCATGCTCAGAGAGCAATGGCAGTCTTAAAGCCCGTTAAGCTCATCATCGACAACTATCCTGAAGGATCTTCCGAAGAGTTTGATGTCGAGAACAATCCCAAGGACGAGAACGCAGGCACACGTAAGGTTACTTTCTCAAGAGAGCTCTGGATCGAATCAGAAGACTTCATGGAAGAACCCGCACCCAAGTATTTCAGACTCTTCCCCGGCAACGAGGTACGCTTGAAGTCTGCTTATGTAGTTAAGTGCGTTTCATGCGATCACGACGCTGACGGCAACGTAACAGCAGTTCACTGCACATACGATCCCGAATCAAGAGGCGGCAACACTGCTGACGGAAGAAAGATCAAGTCAACAATTCACTGGGTTGACGCAAACAACTGCGTTGACGGTGAGATCAGACTCTACGACAGACTCTTCACAACAGAACAGCCCGACCTTGCAGACTGCAACTATCTCGATTTCATCAATCCTGATTCTCTTGAAGTCATCAAGGGCGCCAAGCTCGAGAAGTTCCTCGAAAATACTCAGCCCGAAGACAGATTCCAGTTCTTAAGAACAGGTTACTTCTGTGCTGATTCAAAGGACTCCTCACCTGAGCACCTCGTATTCAACAGAGCAGTATCTTTGAAAGACAGCTATAAGCCTGAATAATTTTTTCAGAAATCAATAAACAAACCCTTGTACTTCGTTGTGAATGTACAAGGGTTTTATTTTGCTTATTTGCTGTTCTTTTCAAAAGTGGGCTGCTCGTGTAACGTCTTGCCCAGGAGCGTCATAGCCTGCTTCGGACAAAAGTCCACACACCTGTAGCACATGGTGCATTGTGAAGCTGCTACAGCCTTCCCGTCTACGATCTTAATGTTATTGGTCGGACAGTTCTTTGCACAAAGTCCGCATCCTACACATTTTGATGAGTCGATCTTAAGCTTATCGGTATAACCCGTTGTCTTGTTATAAAACCACAGTCTCTGACCGAATAATCCTGCAAGATGAGAAGCGAACGATAAGCCTTCCTTAGGATAGTTTCCTGTCTTAATCTTCGCTGCAGCTTCGTTGATGCGCTTATTGGCTTTTGCGATTATTTCCTTATTCTGTTCGTGTGTCTTCTTAAGTGCTTTGCAGTCACCTATCGAATCCGGCATTACTATCTGAAGGCCGCCCGTAATGACGGCTCCGTACTTCTTCAAAAGCCTTGCCGCACAGCCCGTGCCGTCGCCGGCAAAAAGGCCCATCGTTGTTATCAGGAAGATCTTCTTGTCCTTCCATTCTGCTTCGTGCCTGTTTATGAAGTCTCTTACAAGATACGGAATGTTCGAAAACTGCGTCGGATAAGCCAATATCAGCTCATCTTCTTTCAATGCTTCATTAACATCAGGAGATTCGATCGGCACCAATGATCCGTTTGCACCTATGCTGTTAAAAAGAAGTTCCGTTATATGTTTTGTATTACCGGTGCCGCTAAGATATATCGCGTTCACTTAACACCCTCCAAAAGCATCTTGAATGCTTTCTTGAGATAATCCTCTTTGCTCATATTGAATCGCATCTTCAGATATTCTTCTTTATCATTGGCCATCAAAATGATCCCTGATATCGAAGACCACATCATAATGACCGCAGGATAGATATCGATATCTTTTCTTACAACGCCTTCCTTAATGCCGCTCTTTATGAAATCGGCAATAGCTTCATTAGTAGCCTCACCTACCTCATAGATCTTCTTATAGATTTCCTGCTCAAGATCCATGGAGATCTTACCAAGAGTTCCTCTGTAGATAACAGGATGCTCTTCAAACTTCGATGCGATATCAAAGCACAAGGTGTAATACCTGTCCTCAAATGAGCCCTCTCCGTCTGCCGCTTTCCTGGCATCGGCAAGAAGATATTCCATATATCTGCACATGAGTGTGTCCCAGATCTTTTCTTTGCTGTCGAAATAAACATAGAGAGTCGACTTGCAGATGCTGGATTCATAAGCGATGTCATCTACGGATGTCGCATCATATCCCTTTTTCTCAAACAGCTTTTCTGCTGCCATCATTACTACTTCAGTGTGAAGTTCTACCCACTTTTTCTTTGGCATGTAAAGCCTCCATTCTTTTCAAAAACACCTATTTTCAATCCCTAAAATCGAACTATCAGTTCGTTTTTTGTACTGTTAGTATGATTATTGTACTACCAGTTCGATTTTAGAGCAAGAGGATACTTCTTCAGAATGCAGAAAAAAGATCATCAGATTTGAATCAAATGGCCGGCCGGTTAAAAACAAGCAAAAGACAGGTCATTAATAAAACCAGGCAAAAGCCAAGCCAATAAATAACACCTGCAAAATCAATAGCCGGCCAGGAATGCCTTCGTTCTCTCCTGCCGGGGATTCGTTACGAGATCGTATGCGGGACCTTCTTCAACGATAACGCCGCCGTCCATGAATACGATGCGGTCTGCAACGTCTCTGGCAAAGCTCATCTCGTGGGTAACGATTACCATC
>CAJOJI010000035.1 GCA_905234715.1 uncultured Saccharofermentans sp. | reverse complement strand
CATACCATTGGATCATGTCATAGGCGACTTTGTCGACCATGTGAATGGAACCCGAATAGCAGTCGAGTACGATATTAAGACCGTCGAATTGATAGCAATGAATCATAGAAGCTCCCGTTTACATAAAAAAAGGTCCCACATAAAATGAGACCTTCAAGGTACAAAATAAGTTCAGCTTATTTATTGAGCTGCTCGCAAGGCTGGTTAGCAACACCGCAAGATGTCTTGCATGCAGACTGGCAAGATGTCTGGCACTCGCCGCAGCCGCCTTCCTTAGCTGACTTCTCGAGATCTCTTGTCTCAACTGTAACGATTCTTGTCATAGTTATAATCTCCCTTGTTTTTAATATGTGAATTATACTTTGCAAGTCCTAAACCGTCAAGGCAATACGGGTATCAGTCCCTGATAGGGGCGTCCGCCGCCCAGCATGAGTTTAATGTTGCTGTTTGAAAGGATCTTAACGGTGTCTTCCGTAATGATCTCACCGGGCATAAGGAGCGGAATTCCGGGCGGGAACCCGTATATGAATTCGCTGCTGGGAAGACCAATTGCAAATTCAGGCTCAAGATCCACAGACTTAAGGCGCGCTCTTGCCGCTTCCTGAAGCGTGATGGCAAACTTCGGGAAAGGCCTGGATACGAATTCTGACGGGATGTATTCTCCGTCCATCGCATTGTCAGTCGTGATGACCGCATCGCAGAAGCGCTTCAATGTCTCCTCCGTATCACCGATGCCTGTCATGGCAATCAGGTGAGAAGGGAAGCTCGCTTCGCACTCAATATTGAATGTTCCTCTCAGGTACTCGAAAAGATAATTGCCCCTGCCCATCAGGACAAACTTGGATCTCTCCCTGACAGGTGCCTGCCAAAGCTTGAAATTCCTAAGTGAACTGAGGTTGCTCTCGGCATAAGCGATGGCATCTTCCCACGGCTTTAAGAGCTCGGGGCCCTTTGAATTAATCTGGGCCAGACATTTCGAGATGCCGCCCAAAAGGATATAAGAAGGGCTGGAGGTTTCAAAGATATCAAGGCCTCTCCTGATAAGGGATACATCGATGGGGCAACCCTCGTTAAGGAGCATGACTGCCGTCTGTGTAGGTGACGAGAGCGTTTTATGAAGACTCTTGATGACCAGGTCGCCTTTTGCATCAGAGCCGAAGAACTTGTCATCAAGGCCGAGATGCGCACCGTGTGCGCTGTCGGTAATGAGGATCGCGTCGTATTTTCTGGTAATATCTCCTCAGTATCAGACAGAACGCCTTCGTAAGTAGGCGAAGTGATAACGACCGTCTTGATGGAAGGATCTCTTGCGAGATTCTTTTCGATATCGGAGGCGGATATATGGCCTGCGAAAGGAAGCTCGGGATCGAATGCCGGCATCAGCGGAACGATGGAAGAACCCGTAAGTTCAATTGCATTCCAGACTGCAAGGTGGCAGTTCATTGCCACGAGGATCTTTGTGCCCGGGTTTTGAATGGCAGAGCTCCAGATAGCCGCAAGTATAAGGGCGGAAGATCCGTTTACTGACAGGAATGCGTTCCTGGCCTTCCAAACAGATGCTGCACAGTCTTCCATATCTTTGAGAAGACCTTCAGGTGCGTGGAGATTATCGAATCCGCCGATCTCCGTGATATCACGCATGAATGCCTGTGATACGAAGTCAGGATTGCGCTTTCCGCCCGGCATGTGCATCGGCAGCGGATCGCTTCCCAAATAGAGCTTTAATGCAGCTCCGAGTCTGTCGTTATCGTATTTCATATGTGCATCCTTTCCTTAAAAGTAAGGTAACACAAAAGGTGAGTATAAAAAAGCGGTTGCCTCATGAGAGACAACCGCTGAAGTTTTTAATCCTGTTTAAGATCAGCTCGGATTGATAACTGTGAAGCTGTAGCCTGATACTACGTCTGAATCCTCATAAATCGTCTTCTGCATCTGGAGAGCAGTAGAGAGGAGGAGAGTATAAGGTGAGAGCTTGCCATCGAGAAGCTGAACGTCAGAACCGTAGCTGATAGCCTGTGCTTCGTCGTCTGAGAGCAGCATGTACTGGGAAACGAGGAAGAGGGATCTTACGCCAACGTTCATATGAACGAGCTTATTGTTGATGGAGTATGTAGGTGTCGAGCTTGAAGATGAGCTTGACAGTCTGCTGCTGAAGGAAAGACCCAATGTGGATGTGCTGCCCAAAGAGCTTGACTCTTCCTGGATGAAGAGAGGCTTGCCTTCGATACCAACTTTACCTACTTCATGGAAGAGCGCGATGATAATTGCGGATTCCTCATCGAGCTGAGGCATGATCGTATCCTTGATTCTCAAGAGCTGCTTAGCAACTGCAACGCTTCTGATGAGGAGACCCTTCTCGCAAGCGAGGGAGCCCTTGATCTCTGCGGGTGCTGTGAGCCAGGAAGTTCTGTTCTCGAGGAAATCGATGAAATGGTCGAACTCTGTCTTTCTCTTAACGATAGCTGCCTTAAGCTGCTCATAAAGAGTATCAACGTTATCTTTATTTACTTCGATCATCGGCATGATACCGGCAACCTTATCAGACTTGCCTGTAGCTGCTGCTGAAACTGCTGCTGCCTGAGGTGTTACTACGGGAGCGTCTCCACCGCCTGTGCTTTCGTCTGCTGATGTGAATGTATACTTACATTTAGGGCATCTGATGGCCTGATTGGCAATGACCATTCCGCAATCGGGACATTTCTTCATAATTGTGACCTCCTGTATCACGGATGTACAAGTGAATCCGCATAAATAATTACAATTTATTTTACAACTTGATTTTTACACAATCAATAAGAAAACTGTCTTTTATTTAAAGTTTTATGTCTAAATTGTAATAAATAAAAGACACTGACGAGGGGGTGTCAGTGTCTTAAGGAGGGTGTTATGAAGTAAGGAACAATTACTTTGAACAACCATATCTTACCATGTCAAATATTTACTTTAAGATTCAAAAAAGGCAAAATAGTGGCAAAGGATTACACAATTTAAGGTGTTTGGAGGAAAATCCGCTTGAAACTTGAAGGAAGGCTCTTTGTTGCCAACAGGATGACCGAGATAAAAGAGGTCACGACAGAGGACACGGATGCCTCATATTCCAAGCGTTTGGAGAAGGCTCTGATCGAGCTTTGCCGTCAGATGGACATTCCCGTACCCATGTGGATGAAAAAGAACACCAAAGAATTCGCAGCTTTCGGACAAACAATATTTTTCCGTGAACAATATACGGAGCAGGTCAGATTTGACAGGTTTCAGATTAGAGTAAGAGAAGACTGACATGAGCACGGTATCACTGGACAGGAACGACCGTATTTATTATTGGGATAATATTAAGGGTCTTCTGATCCTTCTCGTTGTTTTTGCCCACATGCTGTACACGTTCCAAACCCGCTCGGCAGCGATAGATTCGGTGGTGGATTATATATATCTGTTCCACATGCCGGCTTTCGTTTTTGTTTCGGGATATTTCGGCAAAGGCGAAAAATCCCACAGCTTCGAAAAGATAATAAAGCTGGTATTTCTATATTTTATTTTTAACAGCATTACGGTCTTCATTGAATACCACAAAGGCTTTACCTCATTTACACAGCCTATATATTCCTATTGGTATCTGCTCGCGATGATCGCCTGGAGATCTACGGCTCACCGCATCTCGAAATACAGGATAGTCACCGTTCTGCTCTTTACAGTTGCCCTTATCACAGGTTTTTTTTCGTCGATAGACAACCATTTCGCTGTTGCAAGGATAATCGGTTTCTATCCTTTCTATATGCTCGGTTACCAGCTTAGTGAAGAAAAGAGCGCTAAGCTTACCGGCAAAAAGTACGGCGAAAGGGCTCTTATCGGTTTTGCGGTCCTTCTCGGTGCGGCAGCCGCTGCATTCGGAACCATGATCACTCTCGGATATTCCGATGAATCCTTAAAGCTTGATGCTTACAGTGAACCGCAGGATCTGATCAGAAGGATAGCAATGTTTGCCATAGCAGCACTTGCGATCCTTGCACTGAGATACCTGACTCCCGATAAGAAAATACCTCTTCTTACGATGTTCGGCCGCAACTCATTGTGGATCTTCGTTCTCCACAGGATGTTTACCGTCTGGATAAGCGATTATATCGGAGTTTTCCCGGTGCCTTTGATAGTGGCCATATCCGTATCTTCGACACTTGCCATCTGCATAGCATTCGGCAACGATGCGGTTGCAGGCTTCATGAGCAAGTTCCTGAAACAGGGAACGGATATCTTCCTTAAAGAAGACAAGAAGATCACATGGGCAAAGGCCGTATCGATCCTCGTGGCATTGGGCTTTGTTGTCGTTGCCCTGTTCAAGGCATATGAATACATGCCGTCATTTACACAGGAGGAAGCACCTGCTCCGGTTGAGACCGACATAATATATCCCGTCATGACGGACAGCCAGCAGGAGGCTTTCGACAATTCTTTCAGGATCACTTTTGCAGGCGATCTCATACTGCTGGAAGATCAGGTCAACCGCGGATATAACGGAACAGGCTACGATTATTCCGATGTGTTTGAATATGCCAAACCTTATATTTCTTCTGCTGACCTTGCGATCGGCGTTTTCGAAGGCCCGATGGCAGGTGCTGACAAAGGCTACTCCACGAGCAATTTCTATGACAACAAGAGCCTTTATCTGAACTTTCCTGATGAGTATTCGCTTGCAGTGAAGGATGCGGGATTCGATCTGGTTACTACAGCCAACAACCACCTTCTCGACAAAGGCGAAGAGGGAGCTTTAAGGACACTTGATGTTCTGGATCAGACGGGACTCGATCACACCGGTTCGTACAGGAGTGCTGAAGATAAAGCTGATAATCGCATCAAGCTCATTGAAGTTCAGGGTATAAAGATCGCTGTGCTTTCTTATACATATGGAAGCAACTATACGGATCTAAGCGAACTGATAGACGGTAAGTATTCTTACATGACCTCAATTATCTGCGGCACTGAAGGCGAGGAGTTCGAGAAGCTTAAGGCTTCTGTTGAAGAGGATTTCAGACAGGCAAAGGCAATGTCACCGGACCTTATTCTCGTGCTTCCTCATTTGGGCACACAGTTTTCCAACGAACCCGATGAAGAGCAGAAGGTATGGTTTGAGATCTTCAAAGAGAACGGCGCTGACATCATTCTCGGCGACCATCCGCATGTCGTAGAACCTGTCCAGATCGAATCTTACGACGGTCGTACGGTGTTTACTGCATACTGCCCCGGAAACTTCGCAAACATCTACCGCGGAGATCAGGGCGACACGAGCATGTTGGTAGATGTTTATATCGACCGTGATTCAAAGCAGGTCATCGGCGGAAGCATTGTTCCTCTCTATACCTATTCTCCGGCTGACGGCAATTACCGCGCAGTCCCGGTTTACGAGATCATGAACAATACCGAATTAAGAAAGCAGCTGACGACTGATGACATCGACCGTGCTTCAAATGCTCACGGCATCATCACCGATGTCGTTTTCGGACATGAGATGGATATCACTTCGGTTACTGAGAGATATTACTTTAATGCCTCAGGCTTTATCAGATCCAAAGCGACAGGACTTGTCCTTACGGATGACATGAAGAACGGCACTTTGTATCAGGCAATGAACGAAGCCGGCAGTATCTGCTTTGTAGGAGACAGCGTTACCGAAGGCACCAAGAACGGCGGTTGCCCCTGGTATGAACCGATAGAAGAGTATTTCACTGATAAGGACATTTCAAACTTCTCGAAGGGCGGATGCACGGTATCTTACCTCCTGGAAAATGAGGATAAGATTCCTGCTTCTGATCTCTATGTAATTGCCATCGGCACAAATGACGTCCGTTACCGCGACGAATCCGTCTGCGCCATGACTTCAGACGAATACATAAACAGGATAGATCAGTTAAAGGATAAGCTCCTGGAGAAAAATCCGGATGCCCGTTTTGTCTTCATCGCGCCATGGTATTCGACTGAGGCTGATATTTATTGCCCGATGACGTTTGAGGCAAAGACTAAAATGAATGCCGAATACAGTTCGGCACTCGAAAAGTACTGCTCTGACAACGGCTTTAAGTACATTGACGCAAATGAATATATAAAGGGCATTCTCATTGTATCGCCTGACATAACGTATCTTCTTGATCACATCCATCCGAATGCTTCAAAAGGCGTCGTAATGTATTCCGAAGCGGTTTTGCTGTCCGGAAAATAAATGTCAGGAAACCCGGATGGCACAGGATATAAAAAGGATAGGAATAATCGGAGGCGGCGCGGCAGGTCTGTTTGCCGCATGCCTTTTTAAGAAGTTTTCAGGAGACGGTAATCTCGAAGTCACAATTCTCGAAAAGAACGATATCCCGGGTAAAAAGCTGATCCTCACGGGTCACGGCAGATGCAACATAACCAACAGAAAGTATGCTTCTGACCTTAAGACCGGCTATCACGAGGCGGAAAACTTCATATATCCTGCACTAAAAGAATTCGGCCCGGAAGATACCATTAGCTTCATCGAAAACGACATCGGCCTTAAGACCAAGGAAGAGGATAACAACAGGATCTTTCCTGTATGCGACAGTGCCGTTAAGGTAAGGGATTCGCTTGTTTCCTATATCTCAGACAGCGTGAAGACCGCATGCAATGCGAAGGTTTTGGACATAAGAAAAACAGATGTGTTTGAAGTCAACACGGCGGATACAAAGTACAGATTTGACTGTGTGATCCTTTCATGCGGCGGAAGCTCTTTCCAGCATACCGGTTCCACGGGCGATTCATATAAGCTGGCAGGGAAGACGGGTCATACCGTTGTTACTCCCAGAGCAGCGCTTGCTCCCATAAAGGCTGATGAAGCTTCGCTCGGGTTTATAAAAGACATTAGCGGTGTGTCGGTTACTTCAAAGGTTTCTTTATACTGCAGCGATAAGAAAACAGCATCCGTTGAAGGTGAGATCCTGTTTGCTGATTTCGGTCTTACGGGTCCTGCTGTCATGGAGATCTCAAGAGAGGTTCCCGTCAGCATTTCAGACTGCAATGCTTATCTTGAGCTCGACCTTATTCCTTCAATGACCGACGAGCAGTTCGATCAGGATTTCCAAAAGCAGATAGCTGATCACGCAGATACAAAGATAACCACGCTCCTGGCAAGATATATCCCTGTCTCAGTTGCAGGCGCGGTTGCTGCAAAGGCAGGAATTACAGGACTGTACGCTCAGGGCTTTACCAAAGACAACAGAAGGAAACTCATTAAAGAAACAAAGCATCTCAGGGTCGGAATCGGCAGAGAGCTTTCCATAGACAAAGCTTATGTAACAAGGGGCGGCGTATCTCTTAAGGAGGTTGACCGAAAGACCATGCAGTCAAGGCTCGTGCCGGGACTTTACATATTAGGTGAAGCGCTTGATATCGACGGCATAAGCGGCGGCTATAACCTGCAGGCGTGCATGAGTGAAGCTTATCTTGCCGTAAAGGATATCCTGGAATTGTAATCCAAATAAATGCGGTGACAGCTGATGCCGTCACCGCCTATTATGTAATTCACTTTTATATCAGTTGTACTTTTCGCCCTGGACTCTGAAGATAACTTCACCGGGATAAACCATGTCGAGCTGTGATCTTGCAACGCTTTCGATGTAAGAATCGTCTTTGCCGAATTCCTCCTGTGCTCTGATCTGCTTGAGCTTATCCTGAAGCTCCTCAGTCTGAGCTACGAGAGAAGCATTCTCAGCCTTAAGACGCTCTTTCTGCTTGGCGATGTTGGCATATTTTGTGATGCAGAGAATACCAACGACAACACATACGATCAGGATCATGGTCGTAAGGAAAGAAAAGCCGCCGGTTTTGCGTTTAACTCTGCGCAAGATATGCCTCCGTAAACAGATTTCTATAAAGTTATTATTACTTAACCCCGGGTGCAAAACAACAACCCGGGGTTAAACTTAAAGTACTTGTAATATTTCGCCTGAAGCACTGCTCATTCAAGGAGTTCGTACATCGAAGCCGCGTCTTCTTTGCGGACTGTTTCGGGAAGTGCCGTTACCCTGAATCTGACTTCTCCGCTTCCGAAAAGAATGCTTACTTCATCTCCGATCTTGAGCTTTACGGAAGGCTTTGCGGGCTTGCCGTTAACGGTGACTCTGCCAGCCTGGCAGACGTCGTTTGCAACGGTTCTGCGCTTAATTACCCTGGAAAGTTTAAGGAATTTATCAAGCCTCATTATTGTCTCCTGTAAGCATGACTCTGCCTTTCAAAGCCGAGAGGAGAGTAAGATCATCTGCATATTCGATATCAGAACCCATGGGAAGACCTGAAGCCAGACGGGATACCCTGATGCCTGAAGGACCGAGCATTCTTGAAAGATAGAGCGCGGTCGCATTGCCTTCGGCTGTCTGGTTGGTTGCAACGATTACCTCCGATATCTCCGGATGATCTGCAAGACGCTTGATGAGATCCGGAATGGTGGTATCGGAAATGCTCGTGGACTTCATCGGATTGAATACTCCGTGAAGCACGTGATAAAGTCCCTTGTACTCGTGTGCACGCTCGAAAGTGGATACGTCTCTCGGAGACTCGACAACAAGAACAGTTGTCTTATCCCTTAACTGATCGGAACAGATGGGGCAGGGATCAGAGTCCGTGAAGTTCTGGCAGCATGTACATCTCTTTGTGGATGCTCTTGCGCTCATTATCGCGGACGTCAAAGCCTCGGCATCCTTATCATCCATAGCAAGGATGTGGAATGCCAGACGCTGTGCCGACTTGCCTCCTATTCCCGGGAGACTGCTGAGCTGTGTTATTAAGTTCTGGATTGAAGGCGAATATCTTGCCATTATCAGAAGGGCATCTTCATGCCGCCTGTGATGGCGCCGATACGCTCCTGGTTGGTCTTGTCGATCTGCTCAAGAGCCTGGTTGCAAGCTGCGATGATGAGATCCTGGAGACCTTCGATATCCTCGGGATCTACGATGTCCTTAGAGAGTTCAACGCTCTGAACTCTGTGATCACCCTTTACTACGACCTTAACGAGTTCGCCGCCGGCTGTACCTGTAAAATCCATCTGCTGGATCTCAGCCTGTGCCATCTCGATCTGTCTCTGCATTTTCTGCGCCTGAGCAACAACCTGACTCATGTTGCCGCCCATTCCCATTCCGCCACGGAATCCTTTTGCCATGTTTATAACCTCCGAATGATTGGTTTAATCAATTATATACTTAGTCACCGAAATGAACGTCTGTAGGCACTCCCATATTCTTGGAGCGCTCGTTCAGATCGTCGAGTTTCTTATCAAGTTCCGAAGCCTGTTCTCTCTTAACCTGCTCTGTGTACTGCTTATGAGTGCAGATGTAGAGATGCTCGGCACCGAACTCATCTTTGATGCCTGAAGAGATCTGTCTGAAAGCCTGTGACTTCTTGAGGTTGGACAAAAGGGTGATGTCCCTGTCCTCAAAGACAATGTATGCAGACGTGCCCTCTTTCTTAAGGCTCGTACGCTCCAGGATAACAGCGATGTTCTCGTTTGTTCCCTTAAGGTTTGAAGTGACATTGGTCCATCTGACTGCAATGTCGGCATCCTCGTCCGTAAATGAGGGAGCTCTTACTGAATCTCTTGTTCTTCCGTCAACGATGAGGCCGCTCTTATCTGCCTGTACGGCAATCTGTGAGCGGGGCTGGACGGGCGCAGGCTGTTCAGACTCGGCCTCTTCCTCGCTCTCTTCATTCTCAAGATCGTTCAGGAATGAAGACGAGAGTCCTGCGAAGATACCGAGAGGCTGCATGGGAGCAGGCTCCTCCTGTTCTTCGGGTTCGTCAAAACCGAAGCTGAACTTCGATTCGGTATTCTCTTCTTCCTTCGGCATGAAGGAGAAGATGGTCGGCTCTGCATGCTTCTCGTAAGAAGTGTCAGCCGGGATATATTCATCGTCCTGTGATTCGTCATCTTCAGGCTCTGCGGGTTCCTCCGGCTCAGCAGGTTCAGCTGTTGCAGGCTCCTGGACCAATGAAGAGAACAGTGATTCAGAAGCGAGCTTGGGTTCTTCAGGTGCCTTTATCTCACTTGAAGATGAACCGAAAGAAAACAGTGAAGAAGGTGCTGCTGAAGGCTGCGGTCTGTAAGGGGCAGCGGAAGGCTGGGGTCTGTAGGGTGCGGGAGGTACCGGAATCGAAGGTTCCTCCGCAGGAACAGATTCTGAAACCTCAGCTGAATCTTCAGGCTTTTCCTCAGATTTATCTTCGGAAGCTTCTTCAGTCTTGGCAGGTTCTTCAGTCTTTTTCTTGAAAAGACTCTTAACGTCTTTAGGTGTTTTGGTAACTGCGGGCTTTTCAGGTTCTTCAGCCTTTTCAGCTTCATCAGCTTTCTCGGGCTTGTCAGAACTCTTAACCTCAACAGTTTCCTTAACGGTGTCTTCTTTCTTGGAATCATCCAATGTTAAGGTAGCTGCCTTTGCTGCCTGATTCTTTTCGAAATCGGGAATGACGATCGGAGTGACGGGCAGAGCTGATTTTCTGCCGCAGAGGCGCATCAGCATGAGCTCGAAGCTCGTCGGAATGTCGGGCGACTTGCGGAGCTCGGCGTATTCTTTTGAAAGATAGCTGATATAACCGGTCAGGGTATCTGCGCTGACCTTTGCAGCGGTCTGATACATATCCTGGATGGTCTCTTTAGGATAGGGAAGATAGATGATAGGATCTGCCTTGACCCTGATTATGAGGAGATCTCTGAAATAAGCAGCAAGATCAAGCGTGAAACGAGCCTGGTTCTTGCCTGAACCGTTTAAGATCTCGCAGAGGTCGATGAGCTCGTCGAAGCGTGCATCGATAAGGCAGTTTGCCATCTTAAAGAGGAATGAACTGTCTACTGTGCCAGTGATCCTCTCGACGTCCTGTGAGCTGATCTCGTTATCTCCGCCGGATATAGCGGAAATCTGGTCGAGAAGTGACAATGCGTCTCTCAAAGCTCCGTCACTTCTTGAAGCGATGAGACGGAGAGCATCGTCGGAAGCCTTGATGCCGGACTTGCCGCAGACTTCTCTTAATCTTCCTGAGATGAGGTCTATCGGGATTCTCTTGAAGTCGTATCTCTGGCAACGTGAGATGATGGTTGCCGGGATCTTGTCTGATTCGGTGGTAGCGAAAAGGAACATAACATGCTTCGGAGGTTCCTCGATCGTCTTGAGGAGGGCATTGAATGCACCCTTTGAGAGCATGTGGACCTCGTCGATTATATATACTTTATAAGTGGTTCTCGTAGGAGCGAAGTTTACCTCCTGAAGGATGGGCCTGATGTCATCGACACCGTTATTGGATGCGGCATCCATCTCGGTAACGTCGAGAATGGAACCGTCCAGAATTCCCTTACAGGTGGGACATTCGTTACAGGGATTTCCGTTTACGGGATTCTCACAGTTGACGGCGCGGGCAAAGATCTTTGCAATGGTGGTCTTACCTGTACCGTGCTGGCCGCAGAACAGATATGCATGGGCAAGTTTCTTTGCCACTACTGACTGTCTTAAAGCGGTGACAGCGGCTTCCTGACCGACAACATCGTCAAATTTAAGAGGTCTGTACTGTCTGTAGAGAACGATATGATCTTCCATAGTAAGTTCCTTAAAATCCGAATAGAAATCCTTAAAACTAAAAATGTCCGTCCCGCCCGAACTGCCGTCGGTAAGGCTTGACCCGCGGCGCACTTCGTAAACCGCTTACTGCTGCTTCCTTCCGGACCTGACAGGGTTCACGGCCCGAAATCGCACGGGACCTTGGCCGGCGGCAGACCGCGCGGGACGAACATCTGAATTATCAAACAAGAGGATTATATCATAAAAGAAAACAATGTCAGTTCAATTATATGGACAAGACATTAAGAGTAGCAGGATTCGATGAATTTCTGCGTATATCCGCCTATTGTGGCTATTGCTGTTCCTGCTGCGTCGGGAGATGCAGCCTCAACATAGATGATAAGAGCGATGGGTTCTTTGTAATCGACGATAGCGCACTCAAGATATGCTCCTCTGCCCGTGTTTCTTCCAAGAACATGAAGGATTCTTGTATCCTGAGGGAAGGCTGCACTAAGAGGGGATTCGATCTCGCTGTGTGCCATGTCGTTGATAAGACGCTGGTTTACCTGGGGCGTATTGATGAATACGTGATAAAGGTATGAGAGGTAGTTGCCCATGTCATAGCAGGATACTGTGCCGGGAGCACGGTATTCATATCCGCGGTAGTCTTTATAGATGACTGAATCCGTGTAGGAAATGTAACCGCTGATCTCGTTTACCTTTTTAACAGCTTCTTCAAGTCCGCCGACCTCTTCGATAACGTAATTCAAAGCGACGCTGTCGTTTCTGATGATGGCGTAGTTCAAGAGTGTACGCATGTAGAACTCTTTTCCGAAGGCATATGTCCTTGCGATGTAAGAGGAATTGCGTGCTCCGTTTAAGTTGTCGTCGTAAACGATTACGTTTGAAAGAGGACCTGTCGTGCCTGCGATGCTGTCGTAGTACACGATCTCGAAAGGAATTGCCATAGCGCCTGCGGGAACGATGGGGTCGAGTTCGTCGATTCCCAAACGTTCGCCTGAAGACAAGGCGATGAATTCAAAGCAGATCCTCATGTCCGTATGAGTCTTCTGGTAATTAATGACTCTCTCTTTGAGTTCGTCCAGCGCCACCGCTCTTTCCTGATAGGTTGCAGTCTGGATTCCCATCGGCTGGAAGCTGAAGTCTCTGTCCTCCGTAAAGGGGTCAGGGGAATTGTTCTGGGAAGTGTGCGCTGTCTCTTCAGGAGAAGGCGTAGGCGTGGGCGTTGCGGCGAGCACGGCGTGAAGAGCTGTGGTCGTCGCAGTCGTCGTTACCTCAGTAGTTGTTTCTGTTGTGGTATGGACCGGTCTCTGATAAGCCGAGTATGCGGTAGTCGTACTCGTAGCAGCACCGATAAGGTTGGGGTACAGTTGGCGGTAAGTATCCTGCGCAGAAGCCATGGAACTGACGAATACAACCATGAAGGTTACAGCAAGCAGAACCAGGATGATTATTATCGTGCGCTTTTTACGGGATGACTTTATCCCCTCAGCCTTTTTTAGAAATGTCGGATTCGGTCTTACCATTAAATATCAGAAGAGTCCCGTGATCACACCGTTATCGTCAATGTCGATGTCCATTGCGGCAGGGTGGGGAGGAAGTCCCGGCATGGTAACGATCGTACCCGTAAGGATAACGAGATAACCTGCGCCTGCTGATAAGAAGCAGTCTCTGACAGTGAGTGTGAATCCTGCCGGATTGCCGAGCTTCTTGGGATCATCGGAAAGTGAATATTGTGTCTTTGCGATGCAGATAGGGAGGTTGCCGTAACCCTTTTCGACGAACTCCTTTATCTTAGCTGCTGCTTCAGGAAGAATGTCAACGTTTGCAGCGCCGTAAACCTTTGTTGCAACCTTGTTGATCTTTTCTTCGACTGAATCTGTAAGTTCATATGTATATTTAGGATTCTTGGGCTTGTTCTGGTCGAGGATCGAGACAGCCTTGTTAGCGAGGTCGATTCCGCCTTCGCCGCCCTTAGCGAAGATCTCTGCCGGTGCGAAGTCAGCGCCTGTAGCCTTGCATGCCTCTTCAACGATGGCAAGTTCTTCTTCAGTATCAGTAAGGAATCTGTTGGAAGCTACAAGTACCGGAACACCGAAGTTCTGCATGTTCTCGATGTGCTTGAGAACGTTTGCAAGACCTGCCTTTACGGCTTCGGGATTGGGTTCGGAGAGGCGGTCTTTGGGGATGCCTGCGTTGTACTTGAGTGATCTTACTGTTGTAACGATAACTACGAGATCAGGCCAGATGCCGAGATCTCTGCACTTGATGTCGAGGAACTTCTCAGCACCCAGGTCAGCACCGAATCCTGCTTCGGTAACTACGATGTCGCCGAGCTTTAATGCTGTCTTTGTTGCTATGCATGTATTGCATCCGTGTGAGATGTTTGCGAAAGGTCCGCCGTGAACAAGAGCCGGAACACCTTCCAATGACTGAACGAGGTTAGGGCACATTGCGTCCTTGAGGCATGTGGCAAGAGCGCCTGTTGCACCGAGCTGGCCTGCTGTGACGAGATTGCCGTCTGTATCGTAAGCAATGGCAATGCGGTCGAGTCTTACCTTGAGATCGTCCATATCCTTTGCAAGGCAGAGAATAGCCATGATCTCGGAAGCAGCTGTGATCTGGAAGATCTCAGGGCGTGTAACACCCTTTGTTCCGCCGCCGACACCAACAGTAACTGCACGCAGGCATCTGTCGTTCATGTCGAGGCATCTCTTCCACAAGATCCTGTCCTTATCGATCTTAAGTTCGTTGCCCTGGAAAAGGTGGTTGTCGATCATGGCTGCAAGAAGGTTGTTTGCAGTTGTGATCGCATGAATGTCGCCTGTGAAATGGAGGTTGATGTCTTCCATCGGAACGACCTGTGAATAACCGCCTCCGCAAGCGCCGCCCTTGACGCCGAAAACAGGTCCAAGTGAAGGTTCTCTCAAAGCGAGAACGGGCTTTTTGCCGATAAGCTTTAAGCCCTGTGCGAGGCCGATGCTAACAGTGGTCTTTCCTTCGCCTGCCGGAGTAGGATTCATGGCAGTTACGAGGATGAGTTTGACATTGGGATTAGCAGGCAGATTCTCTACATAATCCAAAGGGAGTTTTGCTTTGTATTTGCCGTAAAGTTCGAGTTTGTCGGTGTCGATCCCGATGCTTTCAGCTACCTTGGTTACGGGGTTGATCTTGGCGTTTTGAGCTATCTCGATGTCACTAAGCATATCTGGCCTCTCCTGTCTTAATTAGTAATATGAATACGATTGTATTGTAAAAGGAAAGGCATTTCAATCACGGAGGTAATGAGAAGTGCAGAATTTTAGGCGCCTTTCGGGCGCACCACTACATTTTGTAGGATATGTGGTATTTTTTCACTAAATATTGTGTTTTTTCGTTGACAATATATCAAGGAAATGTTAGCATTGGTGCATATTGGTAATATTTCCGTAATGTTCCTTTAAGGTTACTGAAATATTTGATAACTCTAGTCTCCGGGTGGGGGTAATACTTATGATTATCAGTTCCGATTTGGAAATGTGCAAAGCTAAGTTTGAAGAGCTTATCGGCAAGCGTATCGTTTGCAAGACTAACGGCGGCCGTAAGAGAATCATTACTTACATCGGCACAGTTGAGCACTGCTATCCCAACGTTTTCACAATGCTCTGCAACAATGAAGCAGGTAAGCAGTCCATCGTTTCCTTCTCATATATCGATGTTCTTACAAGAACAGTAAGAGTCGGCATCATGCCGGAGAAGACACAGGAAGACGTTGTCGCTGTTTAATCTCTAACTTTAATAAGTATTTATAAGCACTGTCATTACTGAGAAGATCAGGTTTTGACAGTGCTTTTTTGTTGCCTGCAATTAATGTGAAACACAATATACATAAGGCTTTGGCTTTTATTTCCTCAAAAAATAAGGTAAAATTGATATACACATAGATTCGACATGAAGGTCGAATGATTGGAGATCCTTATGGATTCTTACGAGATCACAGCTAATGCTAAATTAAATCTTTTTCTGCGTGTCCGCGGGATCCTTCCCAACGGCTACCACAGTCTGTATTCGGTAATGCAAGAGATAGATCTTGCGGATACTCTTACTGTAAATATCTATCCGGAACGCAAGAATGGTTTTGATATCAAGTGCATTGGCAGAAATGATATCGATCCCGAGAAGAACCTCTGCAGAAAAGCCAGGGACAGATTCTTCTCTTCACTCCGCAAGAAGGCAAGCACCGACCCTTCAGTTCCCAATGCAAAACTTTGGAAAAAGGGTAATTTCCCCAATATAGAGATCGTACTTACAAAGGTTATTCCTTCTGAATCGGGCATGGGCGGCGGAAGCTCTGATGCTGCTGCAACACTCATGGTGCTCCAGGAGCATTTCGGCAATCCCTTCACCGATGAGGAACTTAACCAGCTCGCAGTAAACGTCGGTGCTGATGTTCCGTTCTTCCTTTACGGCGGCACATGTCTCTGTGAGAGCGTCGGTGAGGAGATCAGACAGCTTGAATCACTTTCAGGCATTCCGCTTCTCATCGTTAAACCTTCAAAGGGCGTATCAACACCTGAGTGTTTCCATGCAATAGACAGCAAGCCTTTGCCGGAGTTTGATGAAAAGCGTTATGAAGAATACATGGATGTTCTGAGTTCTGCTGATAAAGAACCTTTGGACAGATTCCTTGAAGGAAAAGACCTTCTTACAAACGACCTTGAAATGCCTTCTGTTGAGAGCGTTCCCGAGATTGCGGAAGCTATTGATGCTCTTATCTCAACGGGTGCAAAGTTCAGCCGCATGACAGGATCCGGAAGTGCCGTATTTGCCATGTATGACGATTACTTTGCAAGGGATTCCGCATACGAAAAGATCAAGGCCGATCCTAAATTCGCAGGCTTTGACGTATTTGTCTCAAAAACAATTTGATTATTTTTTTCCTCAGCGGATCTGAGTAGGTGTAAAAGGAAACACAACTATTATTCCAATAGTTAAGAATGTGCTGATATATTCGCGAAAAGGCCTCTCATATAGCCTCTTGAACTCTCGGTATCGATTATCTCGAAGCCGCGCTTTCCATAGAAATCGACCATGTTTGCATTTGAAGCTGCGGAATGGAGAAGGATAAGATCGATTCCCGAATCACGTGCGGTGCTGATTGCTTTGGTTATGAGATCTATTCCAAGACCGGATTTTCTGTAGCGCTGGATGACCGCAAATCTCGATATGTAACTGCAGTGACTGTAATCTTTTAAGAAATCGTATGTCTTGTCCGAAAAGCTGTATACGAGCGGGTTAGGGCAGTCTTTAATGCAGATCGTTCCGACGATCTCTCCGTCGACTTCCGCAATGAGGCAGGTCTGTCTTGAGATCCTGTCGGCAACGCTTTCGACGCTCTCTGTCATTGCTTCGAGCATCGAGGACGATATTCCTGAATCCGCGCAATAAGTAAGCATCGCGCTTCTTAAGAGGCGCGATACTCCTTCTGCGTCATTGACGTTTGCTATTCTGATCTCAGGACTGCTCTTCATTAATTAAGGAAGCAGTTTACGAGGATAGCCTTGTGGGCGTGAAGTCTGTTCTCAGCCTCGTCAAAAACAACGCTCTGAGGTCCGTCGATAACATCTTCAGTAACTTCATAACCTCTGTAAGCAGGGAGGCAGTGCATGAAGATTGCATCCTTGTGGGCAACGCCCATAAGCTTTGAGTTGACCTGATAGTTCTTGAAGATCTCAACTCTCTTAGCCTTTTCGGCTTCCTGGCCCATGGATGTCCATGTATCTGTATAGATAACGTCTGCGCCTTCAGCAGCCTCGAAAGGATCTTCAGTCATGACGATCTTTGAGCCTGTAACCTTGGCGTCTTCA
The DNA here is from genome assembly GCA_905234715.1 of uncultured Saccharofermentans sp. Lineage (GTDB taxonomy): Bacteria > Bacillota > Clostridia > Saccharofermentanales > Saccharofermentanaceae > Saccharofermentans. The sequence continues at coordinate 978 of CAJOJI010000035.1, read as the reverse complement.
TTAGATTCGATAACATACTTTTCAGGGCATGTGTAATCCTTGGGGCTTGCAACGGAGATGTCCATTCCTGCCTTTGCGCAAGCGTGCCCCATGTCCTTATTATAATTAGTATTATCGAAACTTATTTAACGATCTTCTTAGCCGGATCGATTCTGTCTCTTACATCACCCATCAGGCAACGAGGAATTGGCAGGTCGATCATAGTCTTCAGACCAGGCTCAGCGTTGATAACCTGTGGGATCATGTTCGCGCACATTGCGATTGTTCCGAGGCCACCCTCTACTTCTGGGCTGTTAACCATGTTTACGCTTGGTGTTCCCTTGATGATTACATAGTCACCTGTCTGGATGCCAACCTGCTCCGGCTCGATCTGCTGTGGGTGATCCATGTGAACCTTCATTCCGTTTGAAAGAACTGCTTCCGCTGTCATTGCTACGCCAGCGCAGGAACCCGCTGCTGCGAATCCGTGAGGGCTCTTTCTATCAACGTCCGTTGTGATTGGGTTCATGTCCTGGCTGAATTCCTTAACTGTGAGTCCGAGACCTTCTGCCATGATACCTACGGATTCTGCAAATCCTACGTGACCAGACATTGTTCCGTCAGCTTTTCTCTTCTGGAATTCTTCTACGGAGATGCCGATTCCCTGTTCTTCCATAACAACAGGTCCGAATGGAGAGAGTGAGTTAACACGTCTTGATGTGATTTCTTCTACGTCTACCATGCAGCCTGTCATGATGAGAACGAGGGAATCCATGATGTGACCCGGGTTGATTCCTGTTCCGAGGAGGGAAACACCGTTAGCCTTTGCTATTTCATCAAGCTCTTTTGCGAGTTCTGGGCTCTGAGCTTGTGGATAGCACATTTCCTCTGCAGATGTGATGCAGTTGATTCCCTGCTCCAGGATGTATTTCATTCTGGGGAATGCGTTCTTTGTGAAAGAGTCTGTGCAGAGAAGAACAATGTCTGCTGCACCGGGTT
>CAJOJI010000034.1 GCA_905234715.1 uncultured Saccharofermentans sp. | reverse complement strand
TTGAGGGTGTAAACAAGCTTTACACACAGCGCCAGCGCTGGCAGAGAGGATCTCTTGAAGTCGCAAGACTTTATCCGCAGAGTAAATTAAGGCCGTGGAGATTTGCTACGGATACAAATATCCACACATTGCTTTTCGACCACACATTTGCATTCCCGAGAATGATCTGGTATCTCGCCTTGATCGTGCTTATGGCGTACGGTTATTCGAGCACAACGGTATTGCTGTCCATGGGTGCTATTTTCGCGTTCTACATCGTATGCGGATACATGTATTTCTATATCGGACAGTATCTGTTAAAGCCTTTCCCTGACATAAGGTCGTACTATCTGAGGCAATGGGCCGTCGTAGCTCTCCTGCCTTTCTATAACTTCGTTGTTTTCTTTATAAGACTTGCAGGAATCATCAACAGTATCAATACAAAGAGCAGCTGGAAGACCGACACTCTTACAAGGGAATTCGAGAAATTCCGTCTCGCTGCAAGAGAGCAGCTCGGCAAGATATCGGACTTCATTAAGAGATTTAGAGAGTTAGTCAATAACGAGGAAGAGTATTATGAATAAGCAATCGAAGAAAGCACTGATCATGATGACTGTCGCGGTCATGCTGATGGCCACGGTTCTCACGGCATTCGCAGTCTGGCAGATCCACAATTACGAGCAGGGTGTAGCCGAGCTCTATGCACAGGAGCAGGACGGCTACGTTGAGATCGTCGCAAGACAGATCGAACTCTATGGTGACATCGCAGGCGATGCGTTCGTTGAAGACACGATCGAGATGCTCGACTCCACATCACAGCGTTACTGGACACTCGATAACTCAGAATACTTCCTCTTCGTTAAGAGCATCAGTGAGACTAACGTTTATAAGACTTTCTCAACAGACACTTTCTATAACACACAGAGTGCGCAGTCTTTCCTGAGCACACTCGTCCAGGGAAAAGTTAAGCACGCGATAATCTCTCTTGAAGGCACGAAGTATGTCGCATCGGGAATCATTTTCGAGTACAACGGCACGGAATACAGACTCTGCCTTCTCACCGATTACGAAATCATGCTCACGAACAACGCGTACCTGAGCAGCAAGCTTTATCTCCTGATCGTGCTCATCCTGCTTATCGCGCTTCTTATTATCGCGGTTATCTATTTCACGATGAAGCTTATCGAAGCAAGGAAAAAAGTTGACAGCATCAAGGCAGTCAATACTGAACTTAATAACTATATCGACTATCTCGACAATGTAGTCATGGGAAGAAACCAGGCATCGATCATAACCGGGGAGGGAAAGATCATGAGACTTCTTCACAGGATCGACGAGAGAAGGATCTACCCGTGCGCATTTGTCAGGATAAAGCTTGAGACAGGCGCCATGATGAGCTTCTACGAGAAGAAAAGCAAGCTCCTGGGCGACGATGTCGTATGGCTCAGATACTGCAAGGACGGCTTCATGCTCCTCTTCGGTGTAAGGACCGCTGAGCAGGCAATGAAGATCATCGAGAGCAAGATCCCGGAAGCAGAGATCCCGGAAGATATACTCGCATACAACACTGATGACGATCTTAACGCAACAGGGCTTTACGAAGCTTTGGTCAACGCATAAAGGAGGATGAATCAATGCTCAGATATTACAGGATTAAAGCTTATCTTAACGCAAGCCACTTCGTCGTTTTTGACGGCAAGAAGGGCGATACGCATCCTCATACATGGGAGTTCGTTGCCACGGTCTATACGACAGGCAGCAACATCATAAAGTTCACTGAACCTGAGAAGATGATCATGAAGGTTTTCGAACCTTATCAGAACCAGGTCATGAACGAGATCGAACCGTTCAATGCGATCATTCCTTCACTTGAGAACATGACGGAATTCTTCGCAAAGCAGATTGCTGAAACGGTTAAGCCCATCGAATATCACTTAAGAAGATTTGAAGGCAGTGAGACACCTGTCAGAACATACGGCGTCAGATTCCCTGAAGCAGAAGGCATCGAAGACGGTAATGACGCAGACGAAGTTGAAGCAGCAATAGGAAGACTGGAGAAGGGTTTTGAACTCTAAGACTAAGAACATCGTAGTCGCAATAATAAGCGTCATCTTAAACATCGCCATTGCAGCCGGTGTCATTTGGGCTGTCAGCAGAAGCGGTGTTCTGATCAAGGGTTCCGACTCCATGTACCACGTCTACAGAGGCGACTGGATCTTAAATTCCATCGAATCCGGAGACAAGTGGCCGCTCTATAACCCTGTATGGTACAACGGCGTTGAGCTCATGCGTTACTGGCCGCCGATCGCAGCATACCTTATGGCATTCTGCCAGTTTGTCGCAAGAAGCCTTCCTAATTTGTTCCACGATAATTATGTATTTGAAGGCTTCGCGGTTTACAGCGGAATCATCTATCTTTTGGGCGCACTCACATGGAACATTGCAGGTTTCGTTAAGAAGAGACCCGTTACCGGAATGCTCTTCGGTATCCTGTGGTTCTTCATGCCGCAGAGCCTTCACGTATTATTTGCAGAAGGCAACCTTCCGAGAAGCATCATCATGGCTGTATTTCCTCTGGCATTCCTGTTCATCAACGAATACCTGAAGAAGGGCGGAGTCAGAAACTTTATTGGCACGGCAGTTTCTTTTGCTGTTATGTGCGCATGCCACGTAGGTTACACCGGAATGGTTGCCATCGCGTGCCTCATCTATCTTTTGGTCTACAGACTCTGCTGCTTTACGGGCATGAACAAGATCCAGAAATCAGGAAAGAGAGATCTGGAACTCATTGTGGCGGTCATATGCGGTTTTGCTCTCATCGGCATAATACTGTTCCCGTCATTAAAGGGCGGTCTTGCATCAAACACATCCAATGCGAGCCAGGCAGCAGAAGGATTCTTCCAGAGCATCTTCATCACATTGAATCCCGTTGGAAAGCTTAAAGAAGGATTCTCCTCATCTTACTTCGGTATCGTTTCATTTGTTCTTGCCGTATTCGGTGCGATCACAGCAAAGAAGCGTGCACGCGCAGGATTCATCACGGCAATAATCATCGTTTTGCTTACATCTAAGACAGCAGGACCCATCATCCAGATGCTCCCCGGCGGATCACTCATGTGGATGATGCGTTTTATGCAGATCGCAGCTGCCATGATCCTTTTCTCGATGCTCGAATGGGACAGCCTTAAAAAGCCGATCCTTGCTGTCATCATGGTTCTCCTTGCTGCCGACTGCGGTGTATGCGTAAAGACATTCATTCCCGAAAAGGGTGAGCAGACAGTCGTAAGCGGTTACTTCGAAGAACTTGCAGAGAACTCTCTCATCGACGAAGCAAAAGCCATGACCAAGAATCGTATCGCTCTTATCGACAGTATCGCTCCTACGGTAAACGGCGTATTCTACTTAACCGATTACGAGGGCTCTGTTAACCAGCTGTTCGGTCAGGGTTGGGAGGCTGCATCAACATCGCTGCAGATTGCCCAGATCAACGAAGCATACGATAACGGTTACTATTACTTCATGTTCGACAGACTTCTCGAGATGGGCTGCGACACAGTCATTATCAAGAAGAATTCCGCTGCAGTCGTTCCTTACAATGAGAAGGAAGCAGAAGCTGCGGCAACATTAAGAGGATATTCAAAAGAGTACGACGAAGGCATCTATGCCGTATTCCACCACAAGGGTGTTAACGGCGCTTACTACATCTCCATGATGTTCCCGACCATCTGCGAAGCTCCGAGTGAATACATCGATGATTTCACTCTCGAGGAGCTCTCAAGCTATGAGACGATCTATCTCGATGGATTCCTTTATCATGACGTTGAGACAGCAGAAGATCTCATTACAAAGGCAGCCGAAGCAGGCACAAAGGTTTATGTACTTGCAGACGGTATCCCCGAGAACTATCAGACAAAGACGAACAGATTCCTTGGAGTAGAGTGCCAGTCCGTTCAGTTCGATAACGGTTTCCCGGCATTCCAGACAACGAAGTTCGGTGAGATCGAGCTTGCTCTGTTCCCTGATGAATTCAAGAATTGGAAGACTGTTTACATGAACGGCCTTACCGAAGTTCTCGGTTATTCAGAAGTCCTTGATGAGCAGATGCCGTTCTGGGGTAAGGGCACAAACGATAACATAACGTTTATCGGCTTCAACCTTACTTACTATTACTCACGCACAAGAGACAGAAATGTCGGTGCGATACTTGCAGGAATCGTTGATGTAAGCCAGTATGAAGTACCCGACAGACAGATAGTTCCTTTGGATGTCACATACGGCGAAGATTCGATCACGATCTCTTCACCTGAGGATAACGTAAACACCTCACTTGCAGAGCACGATATCTTCGAAGGCAACATCAGGACATTCAACAGACTGGTATTTGTCGACAAGGGAGAAACTGAGATCTCATACAGTTATCCTTATCTGATCCAGGGAATCCTCGTAACTCTTGCAGGCGTTGTAATAGCAGTAATAATGGTCGTTTACATCAGGAAAAAGAAGCCTGTCGATTAAATATAGATGAGCGTCTATATATTGCGGTTTTACGCTCAAAAATTCTTTTGATATTTGGGCAAAAGTCTTGCATACGAATGTAGTCACCAATATTATAAGTTGTGTATTGAAGTCAGTGTTTTTTATGGATAGCCGATCGGAGGCGTGTCACTTATGGTAGATGTTTGGCCGGCGTTATTGGGGCTCTGCTCCGGCATGGCGTTGTTTCTGTACAGCGTTAAGATCACCAGCGGAAGCCTGCAGACCATCGCAGGGGATAAGTTAAAGAATGTTCTTGCAAAACTTACAGGCAACAGAATATTAGGCGTTGCAGTCGGTGCGGGCATCACAGCCCTCATCCAGTCGTCCACGGCCACCTCGGTAATGGCGGTAGGATTCGTTAATGCAGGACTCATGGATCTCCATCAGGCATTGTGGATCATTATGGGTGCCAACATCGGTACCAATATCACCGCTCAGCTCATCGCTTTCGACGTAGGTGCCGCAGCGCCCATCATCGCACTGCTCGGTACATTCTTCTGCCTTCTTATAAAAGACAAGAAACTCAGGAGCATCGGCGAGGCAGTTGCCGGCTTAGGCTTTATCTTCGTTGCAATGTCTCTCATGAAGGATTCAATGGCTCCGTTGAGTGAACTCGACATAGTCAAAGAGATCTTCTCATCCATTAACAATCCCTTTATTGGAATAATCGTAGGTATCATCTTCGTAATCATCATCCAGAGCTCTGCAGCCGGTGTCGGCGTTTTGCAGGCTATGGCGATGTCAGCTTCAGGTGCACAGCTCATTACATTGGAGCAGGCGATGTTCATCATCTTCGGTCTTAACATCGGTACATGCGTAACCGCTGTTTTCGCATCCATCGGAGGATCAAGAAATGCAACAAGAGCAGGTATGCTCCACATGCTGTTCAACGTTATCGGTACTGCGATCTTCACGGTTGCTTACTATCTGCTCCCGATCGCAGAGTGGGTAAGAGCGCTGTCTCCCAACGATGTAGCAAGACAGTTTGCGAACATGCACCTCGTATTTAACCTTGCATCAACCATCATCCTTCTCCCGTTCGGCGGACTTATCGTTAAGCTCGTTAAGCTTATCGTTCCCGACAAGAAAGGTGATGAGAAGGGCGTACAGAAACTCAAGTATCTCAAGCCCAATATGCTCAGCACAGACAATCAGTTAGGTACGGAAGTTCTTATCAGTGCCATCTGCAGTGAGGTCAGCAGAATGCTCGTAATGGCAGGCAACAACGTCCAGATGAGTATCGAAGCAGTTCTCGACAACAGCGATAAGAAGCAAGAGGAGATCAACGAGACGGAAGAATACGTCGACTATCTTAATAAAGAAATATCTTATTACATCTCGCATGCAATGGTTTTCGACATGTCCGAGAAGGACGCCGTCACCATGAGCGCCCTGTTCAAGATAACGGGCAACATCGAGAGAATGGGCGACCATGCAACCAACATTTCAGGCTATGCAAATCTCCTTGAGAGCAAGGGTTTAAAGCTCTCAGAAAAGGCCAGGGCGGAAGTAAGCCAGATGGTCGAGACCACAAAGGACGCATATAACATCCTCCTCGGCAGCAAGCCCGGATCTGTACATATCAGAATGGCTCAGATGGAGCAGAAGATCGACGACATGACAGACGACTACAGAGAACACCAGCTTGAGCGTCTAAAGTCCGGTGTCTGCTCAGGCGATGCATGCGTCATCTATTCCGAGATGCTTACTGACTTTGAAAGACTCGGAGACCATATGCTCAACATCGCAGAAGCCGCAGCAGAATCCAGCAGGATCACATTCGCTGTTCCTTCCGAAACACCCGCTGAAGAGAAGGGAAAAGGCAAGGGAAAGGTTGCAGCTGCAAAGGCTTGATATATAGATAACCGTCTATATCAAAAAGACGTTTTTCAAACGGAGATATTAAATGAGCGAAGCAAGTAACATAGTAAACGTTGTATTGTTCGAACCCGAGATCCCTCAGAATACGGGCAATATAATGCGTACCTGTGTTGCGACGGGAGCAGTCCTTCACATAATCGGACCTGTCGGATTCGACATCGATAATCCCGAATTCAGAAGAGCATCGACCAACCACATCACATGGGCTGAATATACCCTTTACGATTCGTGGCAGGATTTCACCGAGAAGAACGACGGCGAGTATTTCTTCATGACACGTTACGGCAAGGTACCGCCTTCAGATATCGATTTTAAAGCTGCTTCTGAAAACTCCAACATCTATCTTATCTTCGGGAAAGAGAGCACCGGTATTCCGGGTGAGATATTAAGAGCAAATCTCGACAGATGCTTCAGGATCCCTATGGCTGCTGACTGCAGATGCCTCAACGTATCGAATGCATGCGCGGTCGCAATCTATGAAGTTCTCAGACAGTTAAACTATCCCGGCCTTTCATTTACGGAAGAACAGAAGGGCGAGGATTTCCTTGAAGAGAATTATTCTTACGACGAGACTTTAAGACGCAGACACAAGTAACTTAAATGCTGTCTAATTCACCGCTCGTGACCACATAGAAGATTACGTAAGCGGTGATAAGAAGTCCTATGGAGGACATGATAAGACCTGCGATGGCTCTTCCTTTGCCGCCGGCACCTTTTCTTGCAACACCTACGATCGAGAAGATAAGTCCCAACGCAGACGGGATCGCATTAAACATCGGAATCCATGAAAGGCACAGCGCAATTATTCCTAACACCAGGCCTGCTGTTGCAGCGCCGTTTACCCTTTTTCTGCTATCTATCGGAGTGATAACTATCGGCTGCTGGTACACAGGCTGCTGATAGATGGGCTGAACTGTCCTTACGGGCTGCTGGTATGTGCGCGGCTGATACATTGGCTGCTGATAGACCGGCTGTTGATATTGCGGCTGCTGGTATTGTGGTTGTTGGTATACAGGTTGCTGATATTGAGGTTGGGGAGCGGGCTGAGCAATAGGCTGAACAACCGCCTGGGGAGCAGGTGCGGGTGTTGAAGGTGCAGGCTGAGGCACAGGCGTTCCGCAATTAGAGCAGAAAGCTTCACCGTTGTTTATTAATGAACCGCACGATTCGCAATACATAAAACACTCCCCATAAGTACTGTCAAAATTATTTTATCACAGACGAAAGGCAGTTGTCTTGTAGGGAATGCTGTCTTTGTTTATGAAAAAGGTCTGTCCCGTTAAGAGACAGACCTTATGGTTTTCGAGATGTTATCAGATCAGAATTCCACTATGTAATTATCGATGTGGAGGACTCCGCTGACATAACCCTTGTCTGTTGTTACGAAGTCGCCGTCGATGTAGTATTCGTCAGGATTCTGGTTCGGCTTGTAACCTGTATCGTATGTTTCGAGCTCTTCATAGAAATCATCGAGATTGTTGTTAATCTCCTCGCCGACTTTTGTCCAAATAATTTCCTTGAAGATGATGCCACCTATAAAGCCGAGCACAGTAAGGATTAGACCGGCAATAGCTTTGCCTTTGCCCGGTGCATTACGTTTGACAAGACCGATGATTGAGAAGATAAGACCTAAAAGAGCAAAACCAAAGCATAATCCGGGGAGGAAGCTGAAAACAAATGTAAGGATACCGAAAACGAGACCTGCTGTTGCCATACCGTTGCCGCGCTTAGCAGGTGCGGGCTGGGCCAAAACTACAGGCTGTGCATAAACGGGCTGCGCATACACAGGCTGAGCTGCCATAGGCTGCTGGTATGTGGGTGCCTGATATACCGGCTGTTGAAATGCAGGCTGCTGATATTGGGGCTGCTGGAAAGCAGGTTGCTGGAAAGCAGGCTGAGACATGGTCTGCGGTCCGGGAGCAGGTGCAGGTGCCGGAGCAGGCTGAGCTGAAGGAGCAGGTGCAGGCGCTGCAGCAAATGCAGGTGCAGGAGCGGGAGCCGGAGCAGGCTGAGCTGACGGGGCAGGTGCGGGTGCTGCAGCAAATGCAGGCGCAGGGGCAGGAGCAGGTGCAGGTGCCGGCTGTGCGGCAGGTGCAGAGTTGGCTACGGGTGTTCCGCAGTTTTCGCAAAAGGCCTGTCCGTCCGGAACAAAGGTTCCGCATGATTCACAATACATAATCTATTCCCTCCTGATTGTGAAACTTCATATAGCATGAAGCAACAGTGTCCAAGTGTGTTCCTGCCGAGATTTTATCACAATCAGTAAAGGATTTCTTATATTTGATATGCGGTTGGAATGACAACAATCCTGTTTCCAAAATAATTCCTAAACTTGAGAATTCAGGAAACAAAAATAGTAAAAATCTTAATGGTTTTACTAAAAATAGTTCCTGAAATATCAAATCCAGGAACTTTTTTGGAAATATTACTTAAGCGCCACACATCTTAATGGTTAAACACCTTTTGTGGCGTTTTCCAACATTTCCCTTGCTCTTGCAAATCGTGTGCTGTCGCTGTTATCGTCGTAGCCGGCCATGTATCCGCCGGAGGTGTGAACGCCATCGGAAGTCTCGACGCGGATGTAATAACTTGCACCGTCATCGATGAGGTCCTTGGTGGACATGTCTTCATCAAGCTCCATGAAATTAACCCTTGTCATGACATTTACGATGCTGCTCCACTGAAGTTCGTCAATTTCGAATTCCGTAACTTCATATCCTTCATACGGATTTTCATCGCTATGTTCAGGCGGTAATTCTCCGTTAAGATAATCGTAGGCTTTATTTGCATCCGGATAGATAGTGTATTTTTCGCCTTTGAGATCTGATGTGATGACATACATGTCGACCTCATTTACCCAGCCGGAATAGACTAAATACGTGACTTTCTGAATGTCCAACGGTCCTCTCTGATGATATGTTTCGCTCTGATGAGTTTTTCCGCAAGCAGTCAGAGATGACAGGCAGATTGTCGTCATTAATACGGCTGCGATTGTTCTTTTAAGTTTTTCCATTTTTGCACCCTCTCTAATACGTAGTTACCATCAATACAGATAAAGAGGCGGATGTGTTGCAAAGTATATTCTCCCCAATAGAAAAGGGCATCCCACTGTTGGGAGATGCCCTGAAGCTGATCGATTATTTAACAGAATCAGAGGAGAGTGTCTATTGTCTGTGCTGCCTGCTCAGCTGCATCCATATATGAAGTTAAGCTTGCACCCAAAACAGCAAAGAAAAAGACAAAGCTGATTATCGAACCCAATAAAGTAAGGATCAGACCTGCGATAGCAGCACCCTTGCCGCCGACATTCTTACGTGCAACTCCTACGATGGAGAAGATCAGTCCTAGAAGACCAAAGAGCCAGTCAAGACCGGGGAACCAGAAAAAGACGAGTGTAAGGATACCGAATACAAGACCTGCTGTTGCCATACCGTTTCCGCGCTTTGCAGGCTGCTGCTGGACTACAACTACCGGTGCAGGCTGAACCTGAACAACAGGCTGGGGCTGAGCGACAGGCTGTGTATAAACAGGCTGTGCTGCAACGGGTTGAGCGTACTGCTGTACGGGCTGAACGGGCTGAGGTGCAGGCTGTACGGGCTGTGATAAAGGCTTGCCGCAGTTAGCGCAGAATGCCTGGCCGTCAGGTACCTGTGATCCGCATGATTCACAAAACATAATTCATTCCCTCCTGATTACAATACTTTCTTTAAGAATGTCTGAAGTCTCTCGTTCTGAGGATTCGTGAAGATCTCCTCAGGTGTGTTCTCTTCGATAATCTTACCACAATCCATGAAGATGACTCTTGTGCCTACTTCTCTGGCAAATCCCATCTCGTGTGTAACGCAGACCATTGTCATGCCGGCTTTAGCGAGATTCTTCATAACCTCAAGAACTTCGCCGACCATCTCAGGGTCGAGTGCACTGGTAGGCTCGTCGAAAAGCATTACCTCAGGATCCATTGCGAGCGCTCTTACGATTGCGATACGCTGCTTCTGGCCGCCTGACAGCTGTGAAGGATAAGCTGATGCTCTGTCCTGAAGTCCGACTTTTGCAAGAAGTTCGAGAGCCTTCTTCTCGGCTTCCTCCTTGGAAAGACCGCGGAGCTTCATGGGAGCCAGAGTCATGTTCTTCATAATGGTCAGGTGAGGGAAGAGGTTAAAGTGCTGGAACACCATTCCCATGTTCTGTCTCAACTTATTGATGTTGGTTGAAGGCGACGTGATGTCCTGGCCTTCAAAAGTGATGGTGCCTGATGTGGGGCGCTCAAGAAGGTTAAGAGATCTGAGGAATGTCGATTTGCCTGAACCTGAAGGTCCGATGACTACGACGACCTCGCCTTTTTTGATGTCGGTCGTGATGCCGTCCAAAGCCTTGATCTCGCCGCCGTTATAGTGTTTGCAAAGATCCTTTACGGATATGATTACTTTATTTTCGTTATCAGCGCTCACTGCTCTTCAGCCTCCTTTCAAGCAAAGATACTATCCAACTGAAGAAGATGACGATCAGGAGATAGATGATCGCAACTGCAATAAGAGGCATGAACGCAGAATACGTTCTGGATCTTATGATGTCTCCTCCCTTGGTAAGTTCCTGAAGTCCGACGTAACCGGATACGGAAGTCTCTTTGATGAGAACGATGAATTCGTTTGCGAGTGCGGGGAGGACGGTCTTAAATGCCTGGGGGATGATGATGAAGGTCATTGTCCTTACATATCCGAAACCGAGCGAACGTCCTGCTTCGAACTGTCCCTTGTCGACGCTCTCGATACCGCCTCTGATTATCTCGGCAACATAAGCGCCGGAGTTGATACCGAATGCGAGAACTGCAACAAGGATCTTATTGTTGGAAGATGCGAAGATTACGAAGTAGATGATCATGAGCTGAACGACTACAGGGGTTCCTCTGATGACCGTAAGGTATACTCCGCAGATTTTGTAAAGGATGTAAAGGATCGCCTTACCGAAGCCGCCCTTGAGTTCTTCTTTTAAAGTGTCGTAAGAAGATCTTACGAGTGCAACGATGACTCCCAGAGCGATACCGAGGAGTACGGCAAAGAACGTAACCTCAAATGTTACGCCGAGACCTTTGCTGATATAGGTATAACGCTTATCGATGAGGAAGTTGTTTTCGAATTCGCCATAGAACTTGGTCGCATAGAAAGACTCGCGGAGAGACAGTAACCATGCGGGTGCGTTGTCCAGATGGCGGAAAAGAAGTATGTATGTGATCAGAACCAGATTGACCAAAAGGGCGATGATTGAAAGACCCCTTCCGATGTCTGCTCTGATACTTGTCCTGACGGCCTTATTGGCTGCGTACAATACGAGTCCAAAGACAGCGCAGATGAGACCTGCACCGGGGAAGACCGATAATACGAGCGCAATGATGCCGACTATCAAAATCAGGTTGGCTTTTTTGGTGTACATTGGGCGTTCCTCAAAATTCAAAGTATCGATATTCGAAAACATCAACAATTATAAATAATAAAAGAGCGGAAATACAGACCATATTTCCGCTCTTATTATTCTGTTTTTTGAGTACTTTGCGAAAAGTATCAGCCCTCAGCAGGGATGTACTTGTTTACGATTGCAGCGATCGTGCCGTCATCTGTGAGCTCCTTGAGAGCCTGGTTGATGGCATCCTTGAGAGCAACGTTATCCTTGTTGATAGCCATTGCGTAGTCCTCAACTGTGTAAGGTGTCTCGAGGATCTTAAGACCTGCGTTAGCTGCAACGAATGCCTTAGCGGGCTCGTTGTCGATAACAACTGCGTCGATCTTGCCTGATGTGAGAGCGATAACAGCGTCGTTACCCTTAGCGAAACGCTCGATTCTCTCTTCGCCTACACCGCCGTCCTCAACAGAAGAAGACATGTAGATGTCACCTGTTGTACCGGACTGAACGCCTACCTTGTAGTCGCCTGCAAGGAGCATGTCGATGTCTGTGATCTCAGAATCAGCTGCAACGATGATTGACTGGATACCTGTAGCATAAGGTGTAGAGAAGTTAACTGACTTAAGTCTGTCCTCTGTAACTGTCATGCCTGCGCATCCGATATCGTACTTGCCGCTCTGAACGCCTGCGATGATTGAGTCGAACTCAACGTCTTCGATAACGAGCTCGAGACCGAGCTTCTGAGCTACTGCTGTAGCGATCTCAACATCAATACCAACGATCTTCTCACCCTCATAGTACTCATAAGGCGGGAAGAATGCGTTTGTAGCCATGATGAGCTTGCCGCTCTCAACAGTTGTGAATGCAGCTGTATCTGCCTCTGCAGATGCCTCTGTCTGCTTTGCTGCGCAGGATGTCATACCGAGCAAAAGTGCTGCGGAAAGAATGCCTGCTGCGATTCTTTTAAGTGTCTTCATAACCGTTCTCCTTTTGATAATTAGGATATCGGTATATTACGCTAAAAATTCTAACAAGGTAAATGAACAAAAGCCCGAAAAATGTTTGCCCATTGTTCTTATTTTAAGTAAAATGTCTACAAGGGGATTTTATTTTCTCGGGGTTTTCTTATATATTGCGGAAAGGTCGCGGCTGATCATGAAAAGGGTCTTGATTCTTGGTTGTAATGAAATAGCTAAACGCTTGCTTGTCGCTCTGTGCAGAAACAGGTCTTATGCATCTGATATCTGCCTGGCTTCACGTCAGAAACAGGAGTGCGACGAGCTTAAGAATCTGGCGGCAAGCATGGGCGTCAGAGTAACGACTTCAGGCATCGACATGACCAATGTCGAAGGTGCCATGATGATGGTCAGGATCTTTGCTCCCGACCTCGTCGTAAACCTTCTTCCTCCTGAACTTTCACTTGATGCAATGAGCCTTGCGGTTAAAGCAAAGGCTGACTATATCGACTCAACACTTTTCGACGTTCCGGATATCCCTTCTCCGACATCGCTTCTGTCGAAGCAGTTCAGGATGTTCGGTGATTTCCACGGCACAGGAAAGACGGCAATCTGCGGAGCAGGTTTTGTACCCGGTGCAGTCAATGCCATCATCAGACGTGCAGCTAAAAACGATTTCAGCAAGATAGACTATATCGATCTCATTGCCGTATCAGGCGAGAGAAAGATCGCAAAGAAGGGCAGAACAGAGATCGACGACACCCTTTATTCCGAAGACGTTAAGGCTCCGGTCGTTGCAAACAAGTTCGGTCCCAGCAAGAATGTCTTCTATATTTCGGACGGCAAGGTAGTTGAAGCAGAAGCCATGTCGATCGAGGCAAAGTCTTCATCCGGCACAAAGGTATATCTTGATTCAAGCCCGATGGTCACAGACCTCCTCAAAGAGATCCCTGACATGGCAAACGTAAGATATTTCAAGCTCGGAAGAAAGCCCACATTGGAGCATATTCCGCCTCAGGATAAGCTTGATTTCCTTGAAGAATTGGGACTCATGTCCGATAAGCCCGTCAAGGTCGGAAATGTTGAAGTTGCACCTTTGGATCTTTTGGCAGCGATCCTTCCCAAGATGTCCGACCGCGGCGAATCAGCGCCCATCGAATCAAAGGCAAAGGGAACCGCTTCTTACGAGATCTATATAACGGGAAAGAGCAAGAGAGACAATATCGATATCGCTAAGTCTTACATCGTCACGGGTGACAACGAAGCATCCTACGAAAAGTACGGCGTAAGCGCTTTCGACGACATGAAGGGTGCAGCCCTTATCGCCGGCGTAAAACTCATGTGCAGAGACAAGTGGAAGAAGACAGGCGTCTTCACTCCTGCAGCTTTTGATTGCGAAGAGTACTGCAAAGCGTTTACAATGGAAGGTATCAAACTGACAGAAGGGGAAGGTAAGCCTTTCAAATAACCGGGAACACTAATAGCGGATGCTGATGAGGTGAAGAGATGTCCGATAGAAGTTTTTGGGAAAAGATGCAGATCAACGATATGCTGGTAATCGATACGATCCGTAAATACGGAAGAGACACAATTTATTTCAAGGACAAGGATTCCAAGTTCATCTGGAACAACTATATGCACGCAAATCAGCTCGGTGTTATCAAGCCGGATGATCTGATCGGCAAGACGGACTTCGATTATTTCCCGAAGGAATTTGCCGAGAAGGCAAGACAGGTTGAGCTCGAGATTATGAAGACGGGCAAGCCTGTAATCAATATCGAAGAAGAACTCTACGAAGATGACGATAACGTCAGATACTATCTTGCTTCCAAGTATCCTCTCTACGACGTAAACAACGAGATCGTAGGAACATGGGGCATCAGCAGGGACATCACAGAGCAGAAAAAGCTTGAGCTCGAACTTGAGCGTTCCTATCACAAGATGGAACTCCTTGCGCGTGTCGACGACTTAAGCGGTCTTTATAACAGACGATATTTCTATGAGACTCTCGAAAAGTATGCGAGCCTCTATCAGAAGAGAACGGACGGTAGCACATTTGCACTTCTCGTAATCGACGTTGATGACATAACCCATATCAACGACATATACGGACAGCAGAACGGCGACATCGTTTTGAGAAGCATCGCAGAGCTCTGCATGGCAAACGTAAGAACAGAGGACACTTGCTTCAGAACGGGCGGCGACGAGTTTGCCATCGTGCTCCTTGATACGGATAAGATATCCGCAGTCGGCATGGCAAAGAAGCTTGTTGAGCAGATCGCAACCGAACCCATCGTTCTTGACGGCAAGAGAGAAAAGGTAACGATCTCAGCAGGTCTTGCAATGTTCGATCCGGAAGATCCTGATATCTCGGATCTCCTTTCAAAGGCTGAAAGAAAGCTCAATAAGTCGAAGAGAGAAGGAAAGAACAAGGTATCATTCTGATAAACCTAAGTAACTTAATAGTTTAAGGGCCGGGAGATCCCGGCCTTGCTTTTTGAGGTGTGTGGAGAACGGTTGGATTAGCAAGGCCGGGCAGTCCCTTTACGGAGAAAAATAGATGGTAAAAGTGAGCGGTCGTTGGTCGGGACTTATGCTGCACCCTTATCCTTCAAAGGAGTATTTTTGGCAACTGTTAAGCGACGGCTGTAAGCAGCCGCAGGAGTATTAACACGCTTGATGGGAGTGATGCGTACGGAAGAAGGCTTGACTGTTCTGACAGCGTTTGCCGTTCTGACGAGGTGAGCGGAAGGTCTTACTCTTCTTGAAGCCAGACGCTCTGCTTCTTCGTCAATGTCTCTCCAGTGATCACGGCATGCAATAGCTGCTTTGATGGTTACGAGTATGAAAAACAGGAAGATAAGCATATCGAGTGGTGACATAAGTAAAACCTCCAAAAAGATCGTATGTTCTTTGTTGGAGGTACTATATCACAGGGAAAGTGTCATTAATGGGACTAAAAGTCGATTTTAGCCAAAAACGAACAAAAATTTTGTATTTGCTCAGTTGCCGAGTTTGGATGCTCCGATCCTTATGGCGCCGTTATCCAGCATCTCTTTTGCGGCTTCCTCTGTTCTGATGCCGCCAGCTGCCTTGATCCTTACTTCAGGACTTATGTTCTTTTTCATGAGAACAATGTCTTCGACCTTTGCGCCGGCACTCCCAAAGCCTGTTGAAGTCTTGATGAAGTCTGCCTTGGCATCGCTTACGATCTTGCAGAGGCGGATCTTCTCGTCTTCAGTGAGATCACAGGTCTCTATTATTACCTTGAGAAGAGCGCCCTTGGCGTGAACTGCATCGGCGATAAGCTTTATCTCTTCATAAACCTCGTCGTATCTTCCTGATTTGACGAAGTTGATGTTGATTACCATATCGATCTCTGAAGCGCCGTTGTCACAGGCATCTTTTGCCTCAAACACCTTGGTTGCAGTAGTTGAATAACCGTTAGGGAATCCGATAACCGTACAAACGGGTATCTTATCTCCGCAATACTCCTTTGTCGCTTTAACAAAACAAGGAGGTATACATACGGAAGCGCAGCCGTATTTGATGCCGTCGTCGCATATTTCTTTTATTTCTTCCCACGTGGCGGTCTGTTTCAATAAAGTATGGTCGCATTTACTGAGTATTTTCGTGATTTCCATTTCTTTTTTCATCCTTTTTATTCGATTATTTCTATTATTATATCTCTTTGCTTTACTTCGTTTTTTCCTATAAAAGTGGATTTTTTTATTATCTCTTCTCCTTCGCGGAATTTACTTTCGTCCGAAGAAAACATCACGGCTATCGTCTCTCCTTTTTTTACGCGTTCCCCCACTTTTTTCTTCAAAAGTATTCCCGCGCCGTAGTCAATTTTATCGCCTAATTTGTTCCTTCCCGCACCCAAAGAAAGACTTGCACTTACCTTTCCATTCACCACCGCGATGGGGCTGTAGTCGCTTTCGCTGTCTATGCTGTAGTAGAGGTAGCTTGCGCCGCTTACGGGCAGGCTGCTGTTGTTTTTATTGACAATGCGGCCGGCATCCATTTTTTTATTGCTGTCGGATTTTAAATTTGCCGAACAGGTGGTCGGGCATTGCGAAGGTTTGCAACCCTCAGCCGAGGACGATATCGGGTATAGCCCACCGAAACAAATGATAATCAGCGAGATTAACAAATTTATGGAGTTAATACGTTTCAATTTAGGCTTAAGCATCATCATCTCCCATTGTTCTGTTTACTTCAGCTTCTTCTGCCCGTCTTTCTTTTTCTTTCTCTTCTTCTTCTTTTTTTCGGGCATAATAGTCGTTGAAACCATAATTCTTTGAAGTGTCTTGAAAACTCTTACCTAATCTGCCGACAATGTGACCGGCGTGAATAAAGGTATCGCCTATTGTACCGCGTGTTGTTTGCGCTACTCCGATGGCGGCATTTTGTGCAAGGATTTCTGCGTTTGTGCCCAAACTGTTATTACTGCTTAATCCTGATTGCAGAAAGTCCGGTGTGAATTTGCGGAAAAGCACTTTACCGGTGTTTGTAAGGATTAATGAGCCGTTTTGATAAGGA
>CAJOJI010000033.1:39585-59334 GCA_905234715.1 uncultured Saccharofermentans sp. | reverse complement strand
CAGATCATCCATATACCATAATGTCGGCAGACTTCGATAATGACAACGAACCCGACTATTCATACATACTACGTTTCGACGGTCGCACTGGTACGCATCCTGTAAGGGTGGACTTCCTGAATATCCCAGGCTTGGGCATGGCACAAAAATCCACTGGCGGTACTGGTTCATATAACTTCGGCATCATGCAGTCTAAAGGTTGGTTTGAAACTACTAACACCTCTTTATTCCGTGTTACTCAGTTTGAGTATGATAATAGTAATCGTGTTGCTGCACCTTTGATTTTACAGGGTGGTGTAATGGAGCAGTGGGTAAGTGGACAAAGTGGAGGAAGATCCAATAATACCACTTATTTCCATGTGGGTGGTAATGTATGGTTTAAGGAGTTCCATCGGGGTACTCACCAAGACCAAACTTATACTTCAAAGCATCCACCAGTATCAGTAACTGGTGGCGACTTTGACAAGTTATATCTTACTGGCATGTATCGTGCCGATGTAACCAGCTATGAAGATAATGCAGAATGTTATATCAATGGCGGTCGCTTTGGCGTTGTCGCTGGTGCAGCTATGGAGGGCATAGGTAAAGATGGCGGAGCAGATGATACAGGCAACATTACGTGGCAGATACAGAATGCTGACATCAAAGAGTTCTATGGAGGTGGTTTCAATGCTGATCGTGACCATGTTGTAGAGGGTAACATCACTACTACCATTACTGGTGGTAAGATAGACTTGTTCTGTGGCGGTCCTAAGTTCGGCGATATGAACACAGGTAAGACTGTATCTACTACAGCTACAGGTTGTGAGTTTGGCTCGTTCTTCGGTGCAGGCTATGGCGGTAACTCCTACAGCCGAAGGGCACCAGCAAACAAGAATAGTGTAACTAACATAAACTGGAACGATTGGGTTAAAACAGAGTATAAGTTGGCTTCAGCTACTAATTTCCCTGGCATATCTACTCAGTTTAGCTACCAGTTCCTACCGATGTCTGGCAACACTAATAATGTGGCTCGCCTGTTCGTAGAGCACATACAGTTCTCACTTGCCACCACGCACGACGTAACCTCAACGCTGACGGATTGCATCATTACAGGCAGTTTCTACGGCGGCGGACGTCTTGGAAAGGTAAATGGTCCTGTTACCTCTACCCTCACCAACTGCGATGTTAGGGGCAACGTATATGGTGCAGGATACTCAGCTGCGCTGCCTACTGTGGAGGTTGACAGCATAGGCTTCAGGGTAGAGCCTTACTACTACGAAGCCCTCGGTACATACAGCACAGGCGTGAAGGGAGCGACGACCACCTATACATGGGAGCATGGCGACAAGATAGGCATTGACAAGACAAAGCACATACTCTATACTCCGGCAGACCTTACCACTCTTGGTTTGGTGACGGGCAACGCCACGCTCACCATCAACGGCACCACTACGGTGGCAGGCAGCGTGTATGGCGGCGGCGAGATGTCTAACGTCACGGGTAACACTAAGGTGCAACTCATTGGCGGCACTATAAATAATAATGTGTATGGCGGCGGCAGAGGCACGTTGGAGACGGATGACGAAGGCAACATCACACGTGAAGTTGACGGCAGCAAGCCGATGGTCGCTTTGACATACGATGACGGCCCTTCGATCTACACAGATGCTATCCTTGACGTTTACGAGGAATACGACCAGAAGTGCACATTCTTCATCGTAGGCGACAGAATCTCCTGGAATGAGGAGCAGGCTCTCCGTGAATATGAGCTCGGCATGGAGCAGGGCAACCATACATACAGCCACAACAGACTCACATCACTTGACGGTGAAGGCCAGCGTGAAGTTCTTGACGGAACAGACGAGGAGCTTATCAGAGTAACAGGCAAGCCCTCTACATGTTTAAGACCTCCTGAAGGCAGATGGGATGATACACTTAAGGAAGTATGCGGATGCCCGATCATTCTCTGGAGCGTTGACTCACGTGACTGGGAGAGCAGAAATGCCGATAAGATCTACAATGCAATAGTCGGTAAGGTTAAAGATGGTGACATCGTTCTCATGCATGACCTCTATCAGGCTACTGCAGACGCTACTGCAAGAATTGTTCCCGCACTCGTTGATGCAGGTTTCCAGTGTGTAACCGTAGAAGAGATGGGAATCTTAAAGCAGGGCGGACTTGAAGACGGAGTTGTATACTATTCGATAGAGAGCATTTGATTTAATGGTTTGATCTATGGATAACATAACTGATTATGTCCGCTGGGTAGGCGGAACCGGCTTTGAAGGCAGGCCCTTTTCAAGAGTCGATAATATCGTGCTCTGTCAGTTATCTTATCTCGACCTTAAAGATATTCCCGCAATAAATGAAGAAGGCGGCGTAATGACGCTACGTGAAGCTGTTACGGAGCTTACCAATCTCGGTCTTTCCATCCGTAAAATGGCACCTGATGACAGCGAGCGTTTTACCGCACTCGTAAAAGTTGCCGCCAATTCCAAAAGATTCGGCGACCTTTATATCTCTTCCTTTACGGATATTCTCAATGAAGAGGATTCAGTCCAGTTTTCCGCAATGACATTCTCGCCTGAAAAGGAAGGCGGATGGGCCTTTGTGGCTTACAGGGGAACAGACAGCACCATTGCCGGCTGGAAGGAAGACTTCATGACGAGCTTTACGCTCACGTCTTCCCAGACGATGGCAGAAGAGTATCTCCGTTCAAGTCTCAAGAAGTTTGATACAGTGCTTGCAGGCGGACATTCAAAGGGCGGAAATCTCGCTGTATATGCGTCAGCCGTTCTGCCTGATGATCTGTTTAATCGAGTGGAACATATCTATTCCAATGACGGGCCTGGATTCTGCCCTGAGGTGCTTAGTGACGATCTCATCAAGAGGGCAAACCCGAAGACGACAAGGATCATTCCGGAGTTTTCCGTTGTCGGCAGTTTGTTTGCGCCCGAGATAGATGACAGCTACATCATAAAGAGCGACAAGCAGATGGCTGAACAGCATGAGCTCTGCTCGTGGGGAATAGATCACGGCGATATCCTGATCTCGACGGACGGCCTGGATCCTCTTGCCGAAAGGATCAACAGAGGTATCGATAAGTGGATCTACTCCGTTGATATCAATGAGAGAAGAAGGTTTATCAATGCTTTCTTTGATTCGATGAGCGAGGACGGAACTCAGACAATACAGGAATTCACCGCACAGGGCACTAAAGGCTGGGAGAGGATTCTTAAAATCGTTTTGGGCGATGATGAGGGATTCAGGTTTGCGGCAGCATCACTTCCAGACCAGCTTTTCCTGGACGGAGAAGGAAAGAAGCTTTCCAAGTCAGGCGCCGTAAGACAGTTCAGAAGATCAGAACTTGCAAAGGGCCTTGCCATGATGGGCGCGGGCCTTACGGTGTTCCTCATTCCTGAGGAGTTCCTTTTTGTATTGGTAAGTATCCTTCTTGTTGCGGCAACGATCATCTCGATCGTGCTGACCGTAAAGAAGGTGAAGAAAGATAACTGGGATTTTCAGCCTCATCTTGTCGACGCAGCCGTAACGTTCGGCCTTCTTGCGGCAACGGTCATAACGTTTGTTAAGGAAGGCGCGCTGTTTGTAATGGCGAGCGGTATATTTGCGGCCCTGCTTTTCGCATTTGCATATAACGGCATGGCAAGAGCCAAGAAGACACACAACAGAAAATATGCGGTCGTAATGATTGTCTTAAGCGCAGTATGGGCCGTAAGCGGAATCTGGATCCTGTTTGCTCCGGAGAACACGCTTAAGGTGTATATGATAATAGTGGGCTCGGTTGCCATCTGCGACGGATTCGTAAGAGTTATAAGGTCTTACAGAAAAAGACACCGCTGGTATGCAAAGTAAACATGCAGTTTGTTTTGTGATATACTCAATTTATTATGACAAGAAGGGAGCTCTCATATGGCAGACGATTTGAATAACAAGATGGAACCTGAGATTTCTGATGCAGCTGAAGCAGTTGAAGAGGCTGTAAAGGAAGAAGCTGCTGTTGTAGAAGCAGCTGAAGAAAAGGTTGTTGAAAAAGCAGCTGAGAAAGCTAAAGATGCAGGCGAAGCAGTTGCAGCGGCTGCAGTGACGGCTTCCGCAGCAGGTAAAGAAGCAAAAGAAGCAGCAAAGGAAGCAGATGCTGCTGCCAAGGCTGCTAAGAAGGCCGAAGAGCAGGCTGCCAAAGAGGCTGCCAAGAAGCAGGCCGCAGCTGAGAAGGAAGAAGAGAAGGCAAGAGCTGCAAAAGAGAAGGCTGATGCCAAGCTTGAGAAGAAGAGACAGAAGAGAGCTGCCCAGCAGGCACTTATCGACGCATGCCCTCCGCAGTACAGACCTGTATCCACATCCAAGTATTTCTGGCTCGCATTCTTGAGCGCAATTCCGTTCGTAGGTTTTGTTGCTACGATCTTCCTTTCAATCGCAGGACGCAACAGAAACGTTAAGAACTTCGAGAAGGCTATCCTCGCTTATTACATCATCGCAATCGTTATCGCTCTTATCGCGATCATTGTTGTCGGTGTGGCACTTCCTGCAAATGTCAGAAGCGAAGTCCTGAATGCACTGAGAGATATTATCGGTTCAGTAAGCTTCAGCTAAGTACTAACGGTTATAAGTTACAAATAACAGCCCCTGTCTTTACGGCAGGGGTTATTTGTTGCCTTCTTTTTATCCTGATGTCTCATGACTGTAACATTGTTATTTTACAATCGGGATATCAAGATAAGAAAAGAGGGGAAATGTATGGAAGACAGACTTATTTCAAAGA
Source organism: uncultured Saccharofermentans sp. (assembly GCA_905234715.1). GTDB lineage: Bacteria > Bacillota > Clostridia > Saccharofermentanales > Saccharofermentanaceae > Saccharofermentans. Next base: position 54,572 of record CAJOJI010000033.1, on the reverse strand, counting down.
AAGATCTGCTCACAAAGGAAGGAATCTCTTATGGTACGCTCTACCGCTGGAAGCGTCAGGGTCTGATTCCCGAGAGCTGGTTCATTCACAAGGCAACTGAGATCGGACAGGCAACTTTCTTCCCTGAAGAGAAGATCACTGCAAGAATTGCCCGCATCAAGGACCTCAAGAGCGAGCTTTCCGTAGATCAGATGCAGGAACTCTTTTCTGCTAACGTTGAGAGCTTCAAGATCCCTTTGCAGGATTTTAAGGATCTCGAGATCGTAGGAAGAATGTCTGTTACAGCTTTCACATCTGTTTTCCCCATGAAAGAACTTTTGGACTTCAACGATGTTTTCGCAATGTATGTCGTAGATCATCTCATGAAGCTCTCCGGTATTTACCTTGAGGATGCAAAGCAGGTACTGAGACTTCTCTGCAAGTATCTTTCTGCAGAAGCTTCCAAGGAATACCAGCTTATTCTTCTCCGTAAGATGGGTGTTCCCATGACAGTTCTCGTAAGAGGCGAAGACGAGATCCTTTTGGAGGACAATGCTGAGATCATCGCATGCGCAAATCTCGGTGAGTTCGAAGAGGCTCTCAAGGATCAGCTCATTGCCTGATAGATAAAGCCCATGGCTGCAAACGAAGAACAGCTTATCGAAGTATTGAGTGTACTCTCAGAAAGTGTCAGATACAGGATTCTGTCTCTGATAGCTTCAAAAGGTGAGCTTACAGCCAAGGATATCCTTTCAGAGTTTGATTTTACTCAGCCGACATTATCACATCACATGTCATGCCTTACCGAAGCAGGACTCGTGAATGTGGAACGCAGAGGAAGATTTGCTTATTACTCGGTAAACAAAGACACGATCGACTTTGCCGTATCAGGTATTGAAGTTCTTAAGTCAGGCTCGAAAAAGACCGAGAAGGCAAAAGATGTTTCCGATGAAGGTGTTAAGGACCTGAAGAAGGGCAAGAAAAAGAAGAAGAAAGACAAGAACAAGAAGAAGAAAAAAGATTGATCCGCAATCTTAAATAAATCCATAAGCGGCCGGGAACTTCCCGACCGTTTTTGTTGGAATAATGTATAATTGAAGACAGTCAAACACTTTTGACAATGGACCGTCAATGTTTTATGGGGGTATTAATATGGCTTATTGCAGAAAGTGCGGAACACAGCTTAAAGACGAAGATGTTTTTTGCTATATGTGCGGACAGTCGATCGACAGGGGAGAATCATTACCTAAAGCTGATTCATTTGATGAAGACGGCACGCCTATTCTGGCTGTTCCTTCCATGACTAAGGAAGAGAGCATTAATCTTGCCGAGAAACTCAAGACTGAATACGGTGCCATTGAAAAACTCCAAAGAGATATCAGCGATAATGAGACTGTCTTAAAAAGACCTGTTAATCCTTCAGGAAGACGTCATTCGGCTTTCAAGTTTTTCTGGCCTTTCCTTATATTTGCATATTTAGCTTTGAATGTAATCTACATTGGCGGTGTGCTTATCAGTGCCTCTAACAGCGATGAAGGAGGAATGATTGCCTCTCTTTTCCTCGGCCTTGCCGCTGCTGCAGGTCTGCTGATCTTCGGCGGCGTCCGTGCAGGACGCAAGAGAGACCGTCTCAATCAGGAAATTGCTGATGTAGAGTATCAGATGCGCAAAAGACAGAACGATCTTGTTAACCGCAACAATGAACTTAAGACAAAGCTTACGATTAAGAAGCGTGAGGTCAGTCAGTATACGAGCATGATCCCGAGTAAGTTCAGGACCAAGCAGTATATGGACAGAGTACTCATGCTCCTTCAGACAGGAAGAGCAGAGTCATTTGCTGATGCGATAAATATGCTTAAGGGCGCAAAATAATAAAAGGGATTTAGGGACAACATGGCATTAACATTAAAGATCAAGAGCAAAGGAATATTCGGAAGAAACAAGGGCATCAACTTCGGAGAGCTCTTAAAGAACTGCGGTCTGGACTATGGAAAGTATAATGAATTCCACATCCTGGTTAACAGGGAAGCGGAGCAGAATACTGCAATACTGTTTAATCCGAAGCGTATCGGAAGAGGCATCTTTTTCGATGCAGGAAAAGCAAATGAAGGTGAGATAACGATTCGTCTCAACTTCCCGACGACTCCTTCTGAGATCCGTGATTTTGTTAAAGTCGCAAAAGAGATCGAGAGGCAGTTCGGCAAAGCATTCCTTCACAGTGAGGAAGAAGATAAAGGTTACACGACTGCAAGTCTTGAAAGCAGCATAGATGACATGATCAGGTTCTCACTTGAAACATTAAACAGACAGTGTACCGAGAACCCGGATAAACAATACATCTTAACTCTTGCTTTGTTCCCGTGGTTTGTGGAAAAGAATAAGAGAGCTGAATATAAAGAATGCACATCATTAGATGATTTTGAAGAGAAGATGCATTCGCTTCAGGCCGGAGATTACTATTACGCAAAGCCTTCTTTGTTTAAAGATACGAACAGCGGCAAGAATCTTGCATTCTATACGCTGACAGATGACTGCGAATCAGTATTCCCGATACATGCAGATGGTTTTCTCAACATGAATGACGTTAAGATCCATCAGGGTCATATCAGGTTTTTCCTGTTTGAAGAAAAGAAGGTCGTTGACGGAATATATCCTTACGATGCGTTTATGGATTATGTGTGGAAAAATGTCGCACCTTTCGATGCCACACATGTAATCGTTCCGCCCATGAGCAAAGACGAGATCTTTAAGTTCATAGAAACAGTTAAAAAGTGATTTTGAATCTTTAGAATTTCTTTAGTTTTGGTGAATATTTAGTTTAAGATCGTTTCTTATACTTACATCATCAAAACGAAAGGAATAAGCGGTATGAGTGATGTAATACTTGAAACCAGGGGACTTACAAAAAAGTACAAAAACCAGTATGCGCTGGATAACGTAAGCATAACCTTAAAGAAAAATCACATTTACGGTTTTATCGGTGAGAACGGTGCCGGTAAGAGCACACTGATGAAAATCCTTGCGGGTCTTATTTTCCCAACGTCAGGCGATATGACGTTTATGGGAGAGACGGATCCTTCTGCAATTGAACAGAAGCGTAAAAGCGTCGGAACGATGATCGAAGGACCTTATCTTTATCCGGGCTATTCGGTAAGACAGAACGTCGAGCTTCAAAGACTTCTTATCGGTAATCCTGACGAGTCAGCAACAGACAGAGTCATTGAACTTGTAGGACTTTCAGACAGCAAGAAGAAAAAAGCCAAGAAGCTTTCAATGGGAATGAAGCAGAGACTCGGCATCGCAATGGCAATGGTCGGCAATCCGAGATTTCTCATTCTTGATGAACCCATAAATGGTCTTGATCCGAAGAACATCGTAACGCTAAGAAGCATGCTTAAGAAGATCAATCAGGATAATGACTGCACGATCTTCGTGTCGAGCCATATCTTAAGCGAACTCTATCTTCTTGCAACGGATTTCATATTCATTCATAAGGGAAAGATAATAGAGACTGTTACGCACGAACAGTTAGAGGAGAAATGCAGCCAGTATATCTTTATCAGGAACAACAATATTCCTGAGACTGTAACCATTCTCGAAAAGCATTTCCCCTACGTCAATTACAAAGTTGAATCAGATGAAACGGTCAAGGTCTACGCTAAATCAGATATCATGACGGAACTGTCAGGTTATATGATGCAGGCCGGAATAACCATTTCCGAACTCTCCGAAAAAGAACTGACACTTGAGGAATACTTTATCAGCATTACGGGGGGCGGAAATAATGTTTAATCTGTTAAGAATCGAAGGATATAAAGCAAGAAAGTTTATCCCTTTCTATGTATGTGTCGGATTGCTCGTTGCATTCTTTTTAGACTGGTGTACACAGGGCCTGAAGCAGGAAGCAATCGATTACTGGAATTACACGACAATGCATAACGGATTTGTAGAGGGAATCCAGGACTGTTCTTTCTCTTTCCTGTACGGAATGATAGTAGCGTGGTTTGCAGGAATAGACTTTACTAACAGGACAATGCACAGGGCGATCGCGGCAGGAACCAAGAGATGGAAGATAATCGTTGCCAAACTTGTTTCAACAAGCATTATGGTATTCATCATTCACTTACTGGAAGCGGCAGGAGAGACAGCTGTATTTGGGAGGGTGTTTGGTTTTTCATTTGAAGGCTTCTCAGGCAAAGACCTGCTGTGGACCGGTGTCGTAGCGCTTCAGATAATCGCAATGACAGCATTCTATCTGTTTATCACCGTCGTTTGCGGAAATGTTTATACTTCTCTTTTTGCATGTGTTGCAGTGTCAGCTTTTGGCGGGAACGTATTGCGTAATTATCTCAGAGGAAATTATGTATACGAGCACTCATTTTTCTGCCTTGCAAAAAGTTCATCTGCATCTGATTTGATACCATGTGCCGTGTGTGCAATAATAGCGACTGTGGTGCTTGTAGTTGTTGCATCGTTGATCTTTAAGAAAAAAGATGTAGCCAATTAATTTAATCTGAAATAAGGGATAATACGGAGGGCCGGAAATGTTATATGTGATCATCATCCTTATAATTCTGGTCCTCTTTTTATTTGTCAGATTATTGCTGCTTAAAAAGGAACTTAAGCGTATCACAAAAGCGATGAAGAACAATCCCTCTTATGATCACATGAATATGGATTTCATAGACAAGGATCTTCAGAAAATGATCACAGAGGTCAACAATCTTTACGATCAGATAATGCAGGTAAAAGCAGAATGCAAAGACGATGAGAGAAAGATAAAAGATTCGATCTCGATGATCTCACACGACATGAGAACTCCGCTTACTTCCGTTATCGGTTATCTTCAGGTTGCGCAGAGATCTGATAATGCGGAAGAGAAAAATGCAAACATAGAAATCGCTCTTGAAAGAGCTCGTTATCTTAACGATCTCGTTAATGATTTCTTTGACATTTCACTTATAGAATCAGAAAAGACTGAAGTTGATATTGAGAAAGTAAATCTGTCTGAGATCATATGCGAAGAGATACTTGCAGCAAGTCCGGAGATAGACAAAAAGGGAATAGAACCTTTATTTGAACAGTCAGAACGTGATGTCTACATAAGAGCTGACAGAAAGAAACTTTCAAGGATTATCCAGAATCTTCTTTCCAATGCTGTGAAGTATTCTGAGAAACGTCTTGAATTCAGAATTGAAGATAGCGATCCTTCCAAAGTTTCTTTGAAATTGATTACTGATTGTTCTGAGAAGATAGACACCGATAAAGTATTCGACAGATTCTATCAGAACGATTCTTCCAGGACCAAAGGCGGAGCCGGATTGGGCCTTTATATCTGCAAGAGTTTTATAGAGATGATGGATGGTTCCATCTCTGCAAAACAGGATGGAAATTCATTTGAAATTCTGCTGACGTTTTTAAAGCCTGAAGATTAATCAGCCATTTTGTAACCCATGCCGTATACGGTATCGATATACGGTTCGTCCGTGAGCTTTGTGATCTTTTTTCTGAGATTGCTCATGTGGACATTCATGGTGTTGTCTTCACTTACATAACTGCTTCCCGTAACGCTCTCAAAAAGATTTCTTTTAGAGAATATCTTTCCGGGATTGCTGAGCATAAGTTCCAGAATTGAATACTCCATTGCAGTGCAGACAAGTTCGTTGTCTCCTATGTAGATCCTTCTCGAATCTTTTTCTATTCTCATGTCTTTATAAGAGATGTTTTCTGTTTTGTCTTCGACTCTGCGAAGGACTGCTTCAAGACGGAGAATTACTTCATCGATGTCAAAAGGCTTGCAGATAAAATCATCTGCGCCGAGTCTTAATAACTCTATCCTGTTATGGACATCGTTTTTTGCAGACAAAACGATTACCGGAGTTTTCTTTACTTCGCGAAGTGATCTTAAAACTTCTTCTCCGCTCTTAACGGGAAGCATAAGATCCATGAGAATCATGTTGTAATCTTTTTCGAGCGCCATGTTAAGACCTGAAAGTCCGTCTGCACAGCTGTCGACTTCGTAACCGCTCTTTTCGAGGATTCCGCAAAGCAGCGAATTGATCGTAGGATCGTCTTCAATTACCAGTATCATTTAATCTTCACCTATTCCTTAATGTTCCCGTTAACTCTTTGATTATACATCTCGGAGAAGGACACTTTCTTAATTTTTCCTAAATTTGATGTTTCAACAAAAAGAGCGCCTCATAAACGAAGCGCTCTTCTATAGTTTTGCAATTGTTAACGCGTAAGTTATTTAGCGTTCTGTGCCTTGAGGGAGTCCCTGATCTCTGTGAGGAGCTTAACTTCTTCGGACGGCTCAGGTGCAGGTGCGGGTTCTTCTTTCTTGCCCTTCTTAAGCTTCTTGCCAATACCGCTCTTAAGTGTATTGATAGCCTTAAGCATGAAGAAGAGGATCAATGCCATGATAAGGAAATTGATGATGGCTGTTATGAATGCACCATAGTTAAGTGAAAGGCTCTGGATCTCTTCCATAGTAAGACCTGTATAGTCAACCCAGGGAAGTCTGATAGATCCTGCAATCTCAGTTCCGCCGACAGAAGCGATCAAAGGATTAATGAAACTGTCTGTAAAGGAAGTAACGATATCCTTGAATGCAGCACCGACGATAACACCGATAGCCATATCAACTACATTGCCCTTGAGTGCGAATTCTTTGAATTCTGAAATTAAACCCATAATGTTTTCCCTCCTGATGGATTGTTATTAAATACCCCGGGCCTGCATAACAGACCCGGGAAGTTTTACGGTATTAAGTTGTAGATCAAGCAAACTTTCTTGCTTCTTCGGGAAGGCTGTCAACCTCACCGCTGTAAAGGATTGTAGCTGTAACAGGTGTGTCCTTCAGGAATGCGTCGAGCTTCAAAAGGAATGCGCCGAGTCCTTCGGGATCGTAGTTGTTAGCAACTTTGCAGATTGCGTCAACATAGATATGTGTTAAGTCGTAATCTTTTGAGCAGATACCGCAGATGAATGCGAGAACCTGGTCGAAACCTTCGATGGGGTATTCCTTCATATTTACAAGACGGACTGTGGGCTTTAAGAGCTGGTCTAATCTGTTTCCGCGTTCAAGGCATACTACGTTGCTGTCAGTAGCTGCAACTGCGTTAATGTCATCGACGAGCTTTGCTGTCTTGCCCGTGCCCTTGGGTCCTGCAATAAGTTTAATCATAGAATGTCTCCTTTGGGGATCATATTTCCATTGGATATTTGGATATGTTTATTTTAGTATAATTGGCACCTGAAATGAATATTAAATTGTAAAAAATCAGGAACATTTTTCGGTTTGCGTTATTAATTATCTTATGTTAAAATAACCGAGTTCATAAAAGACTTTTTACGAACGGACAGCGTTATGCGTGTCCGTTTTTTGTTGTAAAAGGAGAAAGAATTTGGCTAAAAGATCAAAGGTGGCACAGGAAGCGTTCGAACTCGCTGAGCCTGTCGTAACAGAACTCGGTTTTGACCTTGTTGACTGTTCTTATGTAAAGGAAGCCAGAGGAATGGTCCTGACGCTCTACATCGACAAGAAGGGCGGCATCGGCATCGATGACTGTGAGACGGTAAGCCGTGCGGTAGATCCCGTCATTGACGAGTCATCTTCCATCGATCCGGATTTCTTTGAAGTATCCTCTCCCGGACTTACAAGACCGCTGGAGAATGACAAGGACTACAACAGATACAGCGGAGAGAAGGCAGACATCACTCTCTATAAGCCCCTGGAAGGCAAGAAGAGCTTTACTGCGGTCATCAAGGGCGCGGAAAGCGGCAAGGCAACATTTGTGTTTGATAACGGAGAAGAGCTTACCCTCGCATTAGAGGAAATCGCAAAAGCCGTACGTCATATAGAATTTTAAGCAGGAGGAAATATAAAATGCCCAGAAAGAAGAATGAAGAGGAACCTAAGGATACAATAGTTAGTCTCGTTAAGCTCCTCGCAGAGGAAAGAGACATCGACGAGGAAGAAGTATTCCAGGCGATCGAGAGCGGTCTTGTAGCTGCATACAGACGTGAGTTCGGCGGCAACAAGCAGGATATCAAGTCCGTAAGCGCTGAGATCGACAGAGAGTCAGGCGAGATCTATGTTTATAAGCTCGCTGAAGTTGTTGACGATGTCATCGATGAGGCAAACGAGATTTCCATCGAAGCTGCTAAGGAGCTTGGATATGAGGACGTAGAAGTCGGAGACGAGATCGAGATCGGTATCGACGTTGAGGACTTGGGCCGTCTTGCTGCAAGCGCTGCAAAGAATGCCATCAACCAGAAGCTCAGAGATGCAGAGAGCATGAAGATCGAGAAGGAGTTCTCCGGCAAGATCGGTGAGATCACTTCCGGCACCATCGTTCGTAAGGACGCAAGAAACGTATACGTAAACATCGGCCGTGCAGAAGCTATCGTTAAGCACGACGGTCAGATCAGAAATAACAGAAACGAGCATTACGATCAGGACAGGATCATGAAGTTCCTCGTAATGGGCGTTGAAGAAGCAAACGGCAGACCTTCCGTTGTTCTCTCAAGAACAGATGCAAGACTCGTAACAAAGCTTTTCGAGCTTGAAGTACCTGAGATCAAGGCAGGCGACGTTGTTATCAGATCCGTTGCAAGAGAAGCAGGTTCAAGAACAAAGATCGCTGTTTATTCCAAGGATCCCGATATCGATGCAAAGGGTTCATGCGTAGGTCAGAGAGGCCAGAGAGTTCAGCAGATCATGAACGAGCTTGCTGAAGAGAAGATCGACATCGTTGACTGGAAGGAAGATCCCGCTCTCTTTATCAGCGAAGCTCTCCAGCCTGCAAAGGTTTCCAGAGTTGATACTGAGATCACAACAAACGAGAACGGTGAAGTCGAGAGATATGCAAAGGTTATCGTTCCCGACCAGCAGTTCTCACTTGCTATCGGTAAGAGCGGTCAGAACGTACGTCTCGCTGCAAGACTCACAGGTTTCAAGATCGACATCAAGAAAGAGTCTGACGAGAGCGTAGAAGCATCCAAGGCACTTATCGATGACTTTACTGTCGTTGATGATGAAGCCGGCAAAGAGGAATAATCCTGCAGAGCGTTTGAAGTTATGAAGAAGAAGCCGCAAAGAAGTTGTGTATCATGCAGAACGGTAAGAGACAAAAGTGATCTCTTGCGTATCGTCATGACTCCCGAAGGAGAGGTTCAGTTCGACCCCACCGGAAAGCTTTCCGGAAGAGGAGCTTATCTCTGCCCGAAGGAAGAGTGCATAACTGCTGAGCTTAAGAAGGCAGCAAAGCTTTCGAAGGGACTTAAGAAGCCTTTGACGGATGAAGAGATCAAAGCGCTTGCAAGTTCACTTCTGGAAAGAATAAAAGAGAACTGATGACTGAAAAAGAAAGAGCATTCGGAATGATAGGGCTTGCAGCCCGCGCAGGAAAAGTCGTATCGGGAAGTGATGCGGTGAAGGGAGCGATCCGTTCAGGCAATGTCGAACTCCTGATCATTACCCGCGACATTTCAAGAAACTCTCTGGATAAGATCTTGAAGAACATGACTAGTGACAAAGAGATCGCCTGCTTCAGTTTTGCAACATCAGATGAATTAGGAGATGCATTAGGCAAGCCAAACAGAACAGTTGCGGCTATTACGGACAAAAGCTTTGCGGAAGGGATTTCCGCCATACTGGAGAACATCAACGAGGAGGAAGATACTTAATGAGTGAAGATAATGAGAACAAGAAGAGCGGTCTGACCGTCGGAGGCGTATCCGGCAGTAAGAAGATGAGGCTCGGACGCGTACATAAGAAAAAGACAGAAGATGCACCTGAAGCTCCCGTTGAGGAAGTAAAGGTTGAAGCTGCAGCACCTGTTGTAGAGACAGTAGAGGAGAAGCCTGCAAAGAAGGCTCCTGCAAAGAAGGCAGCAGCATCTGACGAGACAGCTGAAGAAAAGCCTGCGAAGAAGACAACCAAGAAGGCTGCTGCTTCCGAGGATAAGGCTGAAGAAAAGCCCGCTAAGAAGACAACTTCCAAGAAGACCGCAGAGAAGAAGGATGCTGAAGCAAAGGCAGAAGAAAAGCCCGCTGAAGCTAAGGAAGAAAAGAAGACAACAAAGAAGACAACAGCTTCCAAGACAACAAAGGCTGCTGCTCCCAAGGCTGAGAAGACTGAGGAACCCGAGAAGAAGGAACCCGAAGTTAAGCCTGAGGAAAAGCCTGAAGTTAAAGAGGAAGTTAAGGAAGAGAAGAAGCCTGAAGCTAAAGCTGAACCTGCCAAGGAAGAAAAGAAGCCTGAGGTTAAGCCTGAGACAAAGCCCAGACTTTCATCGGCAGTTATCTCTCTTCCCGATGTTCCCGCAAGAGGCGAGACCATCAGAAGTTCAACGGTTATCACATATGCCGGCAGAGATAAGAAGAGCCCTGTAAGAAGCGGCGGTTCCGGCGGATACCAGAACAACAGAGGCGGAGGATTCCAGAAGCAGGGCGGTGCCGGCTTCGATAAGGATAAGGATGACGACGGCGCACGTCCGCAGTTCAAGAGAGCACCCAAGCCGAGAGCAGAAGCTCCCATCGAAGATACAAAGAAGAGCAGATCTTCTTATGCAGAGAAGAGTGCTTTCGACAAGAAACATAACAATGCAGACAGAAGAGACGGCGAGAAGAATGCTAATATCGACAAGAGAAAGCAGTCCCGCACATCACAGTTCACAGGCCGTGTAAACAGCGACGGTGATTATGATGATTTCTCATTCAGAAAGAAGAAAAAGAAGCAGGAGACACAGCAGGCTGTTGTTGAGCAGGTAATCACAGAGATCAAGATCCCTGCATTCATCACCGTTAAGGAGTTTGCTGAAGGTATCGGCAAGAAGAGCTCTGACATCATCATGGCTTTGATGAAGCTCGGTGTTATGGCAACGATCAACCAGGAGCTCGATTTCGATACGGCTTGCCTCGTTGCAGACAGCTTCGGAATCAATGCTGAACTTCTCGAGGAGAAGACAGAGGAGGATATCCTTTTCGAGGATGTCGATAATCCTGAATACCTCGAACCCAGACCTCCGGTCGTAGTAGTAATGGGCCACGTTGACCACGGTAAAACATCACTCCTCGATAAGATCCGTTCCGCAAACGTTACGGAAGGCGAGGCAGGCGGAATTACGCAGAAAATCGGTGCTTACACTGTAAGACTTAAGGGCCGTCAGATCACATTCCTTGATACCCCGGGTCACGAAGCGTTCACCACGATGAGAGCAAGAGGTGCACAGTTCACCGATATCGCTATCCTCGTTGTAGCTGCAGACGACGGTGTAATGCCTCAGACGATCGAAGCTATCAACCACGCCAAGGCTGCTAACACAGAGATCATCGTTGCTATCAACAAGATCGATAAGCCGGGCGCAAATCCTGACAGAGTTAAGCAGGAACTTACAAACTACGGCCTTATCTGCGAAGAGTGGGGCGGCCAGACGATCATGGTACCTATCTCTGCCAAGCAGGGTACTGGTATTGACGACCTCCTCGAGAACGTATTGCTCACAGCAGACGTCATGGAACTCAAGGCAGATCCGAAGAGCCAGGCAAAGGGTGCCGTAATCGAGGCTAAGCTCGATAAGAACAGAGGTGCTGTTGCATCCGTTCTCATCCAGCGCGGTACATTGAGACAGGGCGATACAGTCGTATGCGGTCCTATCCTCGGTAACGTAAGAGCTATGTACGACGATAAGGGTATGCCTATCAAGAAGGCAGGTCCTTCAATCCCTGTTGAGATCTTAGGTCTTCCTGAGGTTCCGCAGGCAGGTGAGATCCTCTTTGCGGTTGATGACGATAAGACAGCAAGACAGCTCGTTGAAAAGCGTAAGATCAAGCAGAGAGAAGAGCAGCTCCACAGATCATCCAAGATGAGCCTTGATACACTTGCAGCACAGATGGCAGCAGGCGACGTTAAGGATCTCAACATCATCATCAAGGCTGACGTTCAGGGTTCTGTCGAAGCCGTTCAGCAGTCTTTGGAGAAGCTCTCCAACGATGAAGTTAAGATCAATGTCATCCACGGTGCAGTCGGTGCGATCAACGAGTCCGATATCGTTCTCGCTGACGTATCCAATGCGATCATCATCGGCTTCAATGTAAGACCTTCACAGATGATCACCGATAAGGCAAAAGAGACAGGCGTTGACGTAAGACTTTACAGTGTCATCTACAACGCAATCGAAGATGTTGAGAACGCTATGAAGGGTATGCTCGCACCCAAGATCGAAGAAGTCATCTGGGGCCATGCGGAAGTCAGACAGCTCTTCAAGGTCAGTGGTATCGGTACTATCGGCGGATGCTATGTTACTGACGGTAAGATCCAGCGTTCTGCAAACGTAAGAGTCATCAGAGACGACGTTGTCATCTACACAGGTGTACTCGGTTCTTTGCAGCACGAAAAGGATTCCGTAAAGGAAGTATTGTCCGGACATGAGTGCGGTCTTACAGTCGAGAAGTACAACGACATAAAGATCGGTGACGTTATCGAGGCATTCGGCAACGTCGAAGTTAAGAGGGACTGATATGAAAAACAGAAGACCTGAGCGGAGATGAGATCCAGAAGATCATCTCGACAATAATCTCGACCAAGTTAAAGGATCCGAGAGTTCCTTTGCTGACGTCTGTTACGTCTGTAAAGATGAGCCGCGACTTATCTCATGCGACGGTGTTCATCTCTGTCTACGGCGATGAGAAAACACAAAAAGAAGCTATGGAAGCGATAGAGCATGCAAAAGGTTTTATCCGCTACGAGACCGTACAGGAGATAAACTTAAGAGTTGCTCCCGAGCTCAGCTTCAAACTTGATAACACTCTTAACAACGCCCTCAGGATGGAGGCTTTGATCGACAAGACGATCAAGGAAGACGAAGCAAGACGTCTTGCAAGAGAAGAAAAAAACGGAAGCAAAGAAGAAGGTGGCGAAGAAGCGTAACTGCTTCTTTGCCACTCCTTTTTGCATGAATTTAGAACGGAGATTCGTGAATGAGAGAACGCTATAAAGAAGGCAGCGCGAGAAGTGCGAAGAACATCTTAAGCGTTATTGAAAAAGCCAAGAAGAATGACGAGATGATACTTATCTTCCTCCACAGAAGTGTTGACGGAGACTGTGTCGGATCGGCATCGGGAATCTGCTCGATCATCAGAAGCTTCGGTGCGGATGCATTTGTTGCAATTCCAGAAGCACTGCCTGATAACATGAAGTTCTTGGGCATCGATGATCTGTTCTTCCGTCCTGACGGAAACTCTCATATGGCTGAAGAATTCACCACATCACGCACGTTGGTCGGTAAGAATATCGGAGCGGCAATCGCAACTGATATTTCCGAATCTTCAAGAATGGGAATCTGCGGTGAGATATATGATTCGGTCGATACAAAGATAGTAATCGATCACCATGCTTCCGTTACTGCAAGATCAGATAATCTCTGGATCGATCCCGATGCTTCATCAGCAAGCGAGATGGTCTTTTATGTTGCAGAACAGATCTCTGAGATCACGGGCAGACAGTTAAAGGATATCCTTACACCCAATGCCGCAAAGGCAGTTCTTGCAGGAATCGTAACAGATACCGGAAGATTTACTTTTAAGAATACGCGTCCCGAGACGCTCGAATCAGCAGGACTTCTCATTGAGCTCGGCGGAGATATTTCCGAAGTCTGCTATAACCTTTTCGACAGAAAGACAAAACAGAAATTCCTTTTGTCTGCAAAGGCAAGATCTGAAGTTCAGTTCTACTGCGATGACAGATTTGCAATTACCGTCGTTCCTTATTCGCAGTTCGTTGAATATAATGCCGGACCCGACGGTGTTGATGATGTCGTATCCGCTATGCGCGACATTGACAGCGTTGAACTCGCCATCGTTTTGAGAGAACTCGAAAACGGTGAGATAAGAGGAAATATCCGTTCACAGGAATACTTCGACTGCGCAGGATTCGCAGAAGTTTACGGCGGAGGCGGACACCTCAGAGCAGCAGGATTTACTGCAAGAAATATCGATATCTATAAGCTCGCTGAAGATATCATCAATAAGGTTCAGGACTCCTTATGATCTCTGACGGATTTATCCTTGTAGACAAGCCTGAAGGATGGACTTCCTTTAAGACCGACCGTTTTGTCGGCGGTCTTCTCGGCACAAAAAAAGTAGGTCATTTAGGAACGCTTGATCCTTTTGCGACTGGCCTTCTCCCTGTGTTCGTCGGCAAGGGACTAAAGTTCTTACGATTCTGCGAAGGTTTCGATAGGTGCGGAAACCGATACATTGGATAAGATGGGAGAGGTCGTCTCCGAGAACTATCCTTCTGCATCAGAGCTTGATGAACTCGCGAATTCCGACTATCAGAAAGTTCGTGATGCTATTGCGAAAGTGAAAGCAATCAAAGAGCAGCTTCCGCCGGCATATTCAGCAAAGAAGATCGACGGAAAAAAGGCATATGAACTTGCAAGAAAAGGCGAGATGCCTGACTTAAAACCCGCGCCCGTAAATATCTATTCACTTGATATAACAGGTATCGAAGTTTTGGAAAAAGGTTTCGCAGTTGATTTCGACTGCGAATGCTCCAAAGGCACATACATAAGAACGATCTGTTATGACTTGGGAAGCATCACAGGTTACGGTGCTTATGCCGATTCATTGAGGAGAACTGTTAACGGGCAGTTTAACGTTAAGGATGCGTTCACTCCCGATGAACTGCAGAAGATGGCTGATGCCGGAGATTTCTCATTTGTGAGAGATGCGTCTGAGACCATCACGTTCCTTCCTGAGATAAAGCTTGATGCAAAGCAGACCAAGGATATTAAGTTCGGTAAAAAGATTGCTTTTCCTTTTCCCGTTGAGGTTAAAGATGAAGAGAGAACTTACTTCAGGGCAACGTCCGAAGGACAGCTTATCGCAGTTGTTTTCCCCGCTATGGAAAACGGCATTTTAACTATGAGAATCGAGAGGCTTTACGCACATGATTAAAGTCTGCAATACATATACACTTAACGATCTGCCTTTGGGAA